>CAYRNG010000347.1:0-2429 GCA_964425395.1 uncultured Candidatus Kuenenia sp.
TTGTCGAAGACCACCACGTCGGCGTCGTGATGCTCGACGAGCTGCTCGAGCTCGGCCAGCTTTCCCTTGCCGAGGTAGGTGGTTTGGTCGGGGGTGGCCCGCCGCTGGACCACCTCGGCCACGACCGCCGTGCCGGCGGTGGCCGCCAGCCCGGCGAGCTCCTCCAGGGGCCGGTCGGGATCGACCGGTGGCTCGAGGAGCACGCCCACGAGGATCGCCCGCTCGGGCTCGACGCGGGTCGAGATCGGCCGTTCCCTCATGCCTCCTCCTCGGGGTGGCCGCCGGCAGCCTCGCCGCCGGCGAGCTGGCGGCAGCTCTCCCAGCGGCGGGCGTCGAGCAGGCCGTCGGCCACGGCATCCTTGACGGCGCAGCCGGTCTCGTGATCGTGGGTGCAGTCGGGATAGCGGCAGAGGTTGGCCAGGGGCCGGAGGTCGCGGAAGGCCGCGGGCACCTCGGCGGGCACGAGCTCCCAGGGCTGGAACTGCCGCACGCCCGGCGTATCGACGAAGCAGCCGGCGAACCGGTGGGGGAGGAGCCGAGCGGTCGTGGTCGTGTGCCGGCCCTTCTCGTTCTCCCGGCTCACCTCGCCGACCGCCAGCTCGAGCGCGGGGTCGAGAGCGTTGAGCAGCGACGACTTGCCGACGCCGCTCTGGCCCACGATCGCCGTCACCCGCCCGGGCAGCTCGGCCGCCAGCCGCTCCAGGCCCAGGCCGGTGACCGCCGAGCAGATCACGACCGGATAGCCCATCCGGGCATAGACGCCGGCCAAGGGCACGAGCGTCGCCGCCGGCACGAGGTCGGCCTTGTTGATGGCCACCAGCGGCCGGATGCCGGCCAATTCGGCCGCCACCAGGAGCCGGTCGATCAGGCCCGGCTTGAGGTCGGGCAGGGCGGCACTGCCGATGATCAACAGCTGATCGACGTTGGCCACGATCACGTGGCGGCGGCCGCGGCTGTCGCGGGAGAGCGACCGGCGGCGGGGCTCGATCGAGTGGATGATGGAGCCGTCCTGGACGTCCCGCACCCGCACCCAGTCGCCGGCCGCCAGCGGATGCCGCTGATCGGTGGCCAGCGTGCGGATCACCCGGCGGAGGGTGCAGCGGGCCAGCCGCCCATCCTCGCCCCGGACCACGCTCTCGAGGCCGTGGACGTGCAAGACTTGACCCCGCCAGCCGTCGGCCGCGGCCGGGGTCACCGCCAGCCCGTCCACCGGACCGGCCTGCTGATCGACCGCTGCCGAGTCGGCCATGATCGTCCGCTTGCGGCTCAGCTCGCCCTTGCCGGTGAGCCGCTCGCCGCCGGCCTGATCGGCGACGGCGTCGGGATCACGATCGAGCGCCCGCGTCAGGTCGCCGCCACGCCGCCGCCCCGACCGATTCTTGCGGAACTCGACGCGGATCTTGCGGGGACGCGGCATTGCCGCATTGTACGCGGAACGCCGGCGGGCGGGCCGGGGGCGGATGGTCGTCAGAGGGTGTGCCGCCGCGGCCGGCCGCTGGAGCGGTCCCGCGGCAGGGGGCGACCCTCGAGCCCCGCCGATTCCAAAAGCGAACGGCCAAACACGCTTTCCAACTGCGACTTCTCCTCGACCGGGGCCGTGGCTCCCAGCCGCCCCGGTTCAAAGGCGATCTCGTAGTCGTGCTTGGCGATCGAGACCTTGTCACCCGGCTTGAGCCGCTGCTCGGTGATCCGCGAGCCGTTCACCTTCGTGCCGTTGCTGCTGCGGAGATCCTTGATCGTCCAGTAGCCGTCGGCCAGGGAGAGCTCGCAGTGGTGGCCGGAAACATTCGGGAACCGGAGCACGATGTCGGCGCTCTCCCGCCGCCCCACCAGGAGCGTCGTCTTGAGGAGCGGAATGGGGTCGCCGCCGCCGAGGGGGAGCAGTTCACCGTACATCATGCACCTTGCCATCACGGACTCGAGCCGGCAGGCCTGCTGAGCTCATCCAATCCTCATGATCTTCGCAGTCGGGCGGGGCGGCTATTCCCGGGGGCCGGGACGTCGGCCACCAGGCGTGTTTCCACCCGCCTCGCTCAAACCGAAGGTACGTACGGGCTGCAGAGGGGTCAAGTTCAGGGACGCGGGTGGGTGGCGATCCCCGGGCGATCCCCGGGCTAGCGCCCGGGGTTTCTATGGGATCCCCGGGCTAGCGCCCGGGGTTTCTATGGGACGCGCGCTGCGCCAATAGAAACCCCTGGCGCAAGCCAGGGGACGGTGCGTTGCGGCGGAGAAACGGCATCCGCCGGCCCGCTCGGCCTGCCGTCACGTATACTCAAAGAGAGATTGGAGCGGACCGGGTGATCGCCGGTCGCGGGGCCAGCGGCCCTGCGGCGGGAGGAAAGTCCGGGCTCCGCAGGGCAGGGTGGTGGGTAACGCCCACCGGCCGCGAGGTCAGGGAAAGTGCAACAGAGAGCAGACCGCCTCCGGGA
>CAYRNG010000348.1:0-6446 GCA_964425395.1 uncultured Candidatus Kuenenia sp.
CCCGCCCGCCGCCGATGCCACGAGCAACAGCCCCGCGTCGTCCACGATCCGCTCGATCGCCGCCGCCACGGGAAGCGACCCGGCCAGCCGCCGCCAGCCGGCAAACCGCTCCGCCGCCCCACGAAGCCGCTCGGCCAAGGCCGCGTCGGCCAGCTCCACCTGCCGCGTCAGCCGGCCGTCGATCTTCCCGCCGGCCTGCCGGTAGGCATAGAGCTCGGCGTCGCTCAAGCCGAAGGCCGCTCCCCGCAGCACCGCCAGCGCCGCCACCGTGTCGTCGGGATCGGCCACCACCCGCAGGCAGAGTTGCACGAGCGCCAGGTCGGCACGGCTGTCGGGCCCCTTGCGGCCGGTCACGTCGCAGGGCAGGCCGACGGCATTGAGGGCCTCGGCGTAGGTGGAGAGCTGCCCGGTATCCCAGGTGACGATCATGAAGTCGTCGGGCCGGCAGGCGGATTCGTCGCCCGCGGAACTGCGGGGCACGGTGAGCCGGTGGTCGATCGCCCGGCGGATGAACTCGGCCACCGCCTCGGCCTCGGCCACGATCCCGTTCCGCCGCACCCGCAATTGCCTCAGGCCCGTGAGCAGGCCCGCCGCGGCGGTGCGGCGGCCGGCAGCGCTGGCGGTGAAGCCGGGGCCGTAGGCCTCGCCCCCGGCCGGCCGGTGACCGGCGAACCGGTCGCCGAACCGGTCGTTCACCCAGTCCACCAGTTCGCCGGCGGTGCGGAAGTTGGTGTTGAGGTGGAGCAGCCGGCCGCCGGACGCCAGGATCCGCGCCTTGACGAACTCGAAGGTGTCGATGTCGGCCCGTCGGAACCGGTAGATCGACTGCTTGGGGTCGCCCACCACGAACAGGCTGCCCGGCCGGACCTGCGTCGAGCGCCAGTCGGTGGCCTGAGGGTCGTCGGCCGCGAGCAAGAGGAGCATCTCGGCCTGGAGGGGATCGGTGTCTTGAAACTCGTCCACCAACAGAAACGGATGCCGCTTGGCGAAGCCCGCCCGCACGTCGGGCCGCTCCCGCAAGAGCCGGGCGGTCCGGTCGAGCAGGTCGTGGAACGACAGCACCCCCTCGTCGATCCGGAGCCGCGCGTAGTGGTCGCGGGCAGCCGCCAGAAGCGGGATCACGAACTGGTAGCGGTAGGCCTGCCACTGCCGCAGCGGCTCCCGCAGTTCGGCGCCGGCCGCCGCCCACCAGCGTTCGAGCTCGGCCACCCGCTCCTTCTGCAGAGCGCGGTGCTCCTTCGTGGCCGGCCCCGGTAGCCAGAGGCTCTGGACGATCTTCGGGCAGGCTCCCTCGAACTTCTCGGCCGCCCGGAAGAGCGCCGCCGGGGAGTCGTCGGGCCGGGTCCGGTAGGCCCGCAGGATGCCCTCGAGGGCCGTCATCAGCCGGTCGCTCGCGGCCCGCTGGTTCCAGGGCACGAGCACGTCGGCCAGCAGGCCCTCGATCTCGCCGCAGATCCGGGCCAAGCCTGCGCGGATGTCGGGGGCGGTGACCGGCTCGTGCGGCCAGCTCCGCACGTCGGCGTGGGCCACGAACGTCTCGAACGCCCCGCGGAGGTCGCGGAGGTCCATGCCCGCCGCCTCGAGGGCCGCCCGGCTGGCGGCGAGCGCGGGGTCGTGGCCTATCGAATCGCAGAACTGCCGCCAGGCCCGGCCACGGAGCGTCTGCTCGGCGGCCGCGTCGAGGGTTTCGACCGCGGGATCGAGCCCCGCCTCCAGCGGTCGCTCCCGCAACAGCCGGCCGCAGAAGGAGTGGACGGTGCCGATCGCAGCCGAGTCGATCTCCACGAGCGCCGCCTGGAGCCGCTCCCGCTCTTCGGCCGAGCCGGCCTGCCCACCCTTCGGCCCGGCGGGGTCGAGCTCACGCACCTCCCGCTCGAGCCGTTCGCGAAACCGCCGGGCCAGTTCGGCGGCCGCCTTCTTCGTGAACGTGATCGCCGCCAGCTGGCCGACCGCGGCCGTGCCGGTCTGGACGAGCGCCGTCATCCGGTCCACCATGCAGGTCGTCTTGCCGGTGCCGGCCGAGGCCTCGACGAGCATGCTCGTGTCGAGCGCCGTGCGAATCGCCGCGCGGGCCTCGGCGTCGCCCGGATCACCCGGGTCAACGGCCGCCGCCGGCTCGAACTCCCGCACGCTCGGCCGGGCGATCGGCACTGCCGCCGGCGGATCCTTGGCCTCGCGGATCCCCTCGAACAGTGCCGCAAGCGTGTGCGGCTCTTCCCCGGGGCGGCCATACCGGCCCTCGTCGCCCGAGAGCGTGCGGCGGGCGGCCCGGGCCGTGGCGGCCGGGTCGCCGCAGACGTCGAGGAAGTCGCAATAGCGGCAGTCGTCGGCGTCAGTCGTGGGGAGGAACGCACCTGCGGCGGCGATCTCGCAGAGCTTGGCCACGATGCTCTCGATGCCGGCGAGCTGCCCCGGCGACCAGGCCACCCGTTCGCCATTGGTCTCGGCCCCGGGGAAGACGTAGGCAAACTCCGTCACCCGGCTGCCGGAGCCCACCGCCTCGCGGGCCACGTGCCGGACCATCATCAGATACAGCCCGTGCTGCAGCCGTCGGCCGGCGTCGAACACCGCCAGCGGGTCGGTGCCCGACTTCTTGAACCGCCCCGAGCGGCCCTTCTTGTAGTCGATGACCACGTAGCCGGGTTCGGCGCCCGCTGCCCCGCCGACCGGCCGGCCGTCGATGTCGATCCGATCGACAAAACCCCGCAGCCGCAGCGACCGGCCGTTGGCCAAGGGCAGCGACACCGGCTCCCGGTGGTCGAACGGCGTCCCCTCCCCATCGGGCACGAAGCCGATCGCCGCCTCCAGGGCCACCGGCCGCGAGCCCGTCTGCCGGCAATACTCCTCCTCGGCCCGGAGGAAGGTTCGCACCGCGTCGGCCAACTCCCGCCGCCCGGCGGCCACGGCCGCCTCGTCGTTCGACGGCTTCTCGGCCCGCTTGGCCGCGAGCACGTCGTCGAGGATCGCCAGGATGTCGGCCTCGTGGGCCGCGAACTCGGGTCGCGGGGCGTCGGCGGCGGGCCGGCTCGGGCCGACATGCACGAACCGCCGCATGAACCGTTCGAGCACCTCGTGGAGCACGCTGCCCTGCTCCATGTGGTCGAGCCAGCGGTCTTGCTCGGGTTCGAGCGAGTCGAGCGGCTCGATCTCGAGGCCATAGCGAAAGAAGAACCGCCGCGGACAGCCGCCGAGCGTCTCGAGCGAGTGGGCCGAGGCCACCCGGCCGGTCGGGCTCGCGGGATCGAGGGCCGCGCCCGCGGCCGGCACGAGACCGTCCCAGGGCGTAAACGCCGCCGACCGCCGCGCCTCCGCGGCGAAGAGGCCCCGGGCCAGCGGCTCGCCCTCGAGCTCGATCGCCTGCCGCACGGCCGCCGGCGAGGGATTGTCGCCGAGCGAGGCCAGCCACCACTCGCTCTTCGAGAGGGCGGCGGCCGGGTCGCGGGGCACGAACGATTCGGTCTCGGCCGCGACCGCGGCGACAAAGTCGCCGAGCGTGGCCGCCGGCTTCCCCACCTGCCGCCGGTAGACCTCGAGCACAAGCGGGCTGGGGAAGGTCTCCGCCTGCTCGGTCAGATCGCGGCAGGAATACGAGAGCCAGAGGTCGCCCCGCAGCCGGCCCAGGAGCGACCAAAACTCTGTCCGGGCCCGGGCCGCCTGGCCCGCCGCCAGATCGAGGTCGGCCGAGAGGCTGGCCCGGTCGGCGTCGGGCAGCACCGGGTCGGAACTGCCCGGCCCCGGAAACCGGTTCTCGTCGAGGCCCACGATGAACGTGTGGGGCCGGCCCGAGTGGCCGCCGGTGGTGATCGAGGCCACGTGCAGGCAGCCGGGCCGGGGGCTGTTGCCCATCACGACGAGCGTGTCGGCCAGGCCCGCCAGCCAGTCGAGCGTGTCCCGCGGCTGGGCACCGGGGTGGTCGCCGAGCCACCGCTCCATCTCGCCGATCTCGGCCAGCAGCCGGTTCTTGGCGTTGTTGTCGAACTGGCTGCTGGCGGTGGCGATCCCTTCGATGAACTGCCGGGCCTGGGCCACGATCCGCCCCGCCGTGGCGGCCGGCCCCGGCTCGCAGTCGCGGAGCCGGGCGGCAAGGATGGCGAGCACCTCGAGGGCCGCGACCCGCTCCCGCTGCCGCCGCCGGGCCAGCTCCTCGTCGAACTCGGCCTCGTCGTCGGGATCGCGGCTGCCGCGGACGAACGAGGCCAGCGGCGCCGCCGCGGCCGCCGCCTTCGCGGCCTCGATCTTGCCGGCGGCGTGCGTGAGGTCGAAGCCGATCCGCAGCCGGCGGAGTTCGCGGAGCAGCAGCGGCTCGGTGACGCCCGCCGCGGCCGGCCCGGCCAGCCGCTCCCAGTCGAAGAGGCCGTCGCGACCCATCCGCCCCAGCCGCCACTGCGGGTGGCCCTCGTCTCGCCAGGTGAGCCAGGCGGCCAGCGCCCGGGCCGGCCGCGACTCGCGGATCGGCAGGCCTTCGGCGAACGTCACCGGCAGGCCGGCTGCGGGTTTTTCCGCGCTGGCGGGGCCTTCAGGGCCGGCCGCGCCAACTGCACTGGCCGCCATCACCGCGAGCACCTCGTGGATCAGCGTCGGATAGGTGGACTCGTCGGTGTGCAAGAGCTCGACCGTGTCGAGGGGGATGCCGGCCGCGAGGCAGCGGCGGAGCACGCCCCGCACCTCGTTGACCTCGCCGATCGCCCGGAAGAACCGCGGCACCGGCCCGCAGGCCGGATCGGCAAAGGCCTCCGGCCCCGGCTCGGGATCGACCGGCAGAGTGTGCACCCGCTCGCCGAGGGCCGCGATCAGCCGCCGCTCGAGGGGCACGAGATCCGTTCCCTCCGGCACGAGGATCCGCCGGAAGTCGGCCGGCACGCGGCCGGAAGCCACGACCTCGACCGCCAAGGCCACGACGTCGGCCGCGTCCACGAGGCGGGCGGCTGCCAGTTCGCTTGCATAGGCCTCGAGCAGCACGGCCAGGTCGCGGCCCTTGGGAGTGTCGCCAAAGCCGCGGCGGCTGCGGATGTCGGCGGCTGTCAGGCCGGCCATCCGGATGGCAGCCAGGCTCGTGAACATCCGCTCGGCCAGCCGGCGATACGACCTTGGTCGGGCGAACGAGGCCAGACGACTGGCTTGATCGCTGGCCACGAGCACCTTCTCGAGCAGCACAAGCGCGGCCCGCGGCGAGGCCACCCGTCGGCCGCTGGCGGCGAGCGCGGGGGCGGCGAGGTCGTAGCACAGGGCCCGCGGCGTCGTGGCCCGGAGGTTGAATACGGGCGCGCCGCCCAAGGCCAAGGCGTCGAGCCACTGCCGCCCCACGCGGCGGCTGGGGGCCACGAGCCAGGCCGAGGCCCGCGGCTCCTCGGCGAGCACCGTGGCGATCGAGTCGAGCAGCCGCGGGCGACCGCCCAGATTGGACGGGCCAGCCTGATAGCGCACCGCCTCATCCGGCCCGGGCACCCGTGCCTCGATCGCCAGCCACTCATCCGACGCCATCCGCTCCTCCTTGAATCCTCGACGCGAGCCCGCCGGTCATCGGGCCCAATCATGGGCAAAAAGGGGTCGGGAGTCATTTCCCGGTCGCCGCACCCGGCACCGACAACATATTTTCTGGGAAATCACTCCCGACCCCTTCTTCACGGTGCCAGCACCGTGACGTGCACTGGCCCGGCGGCGCCCGCCGTGTCGAAGCACTCCACCAGGTGGGCCGAGTCGCCCCGGCGGCGGCGGAGCCGCGTCCGCGGGGGCAGCGACTCCTCCTCGGTGGCCCGCGGTCGCCCGGCCCCGGCCGTCGCCAGCCAGGCCAGGATCTCCGCGCTTGCCGGCACCGGGGCCGGCTCGGCCCCCGGCTCCCGCACGGGCTTGGCCATCAGTGCCTCGGTGGCTGCGGCCCGCAGCAGCTTCCGCCACCGCTTCGCGAACAAGGCCGGGCTCACGTAGCGGTCGGCATGGCTCGGCTTGCCGTCGATCGCCCAGGCCACGCCCACCACGTCGCCGCCGGCCGCCCGGGCCGCCCCCTCGAGCGGCCCAGAATAGTCTTCCACCGCCCGCGAGACGTGGTCGAGGTCGTAGGTGAGCTCGAGGCTCGTGGGAGAGTCTGCGCAGAAGGAATGCTCGCCGAGCGAGCTGGTGAGCGCCTGCTGCTCCTCGGCCACGCTCCGCCAGACCTCCACCTGGCTCTGAGCGAAGAGCATCGCCAGGTGGGCCTTCTTCGAGGAGAGCGTGTGCTTCGAGCTCGAGAACCGGCGGGCGTCTTCCTCACCCCGCTTGTGCCAACGGGCCGACTCCACGCAGAAGGCCGGCAGGGGAATCCTCCCGGAGCGGGCCGGCACGATGAAGTCGGCGGCGAGCGTGCGGTCCTGCCGCCCGCCGCGGACGATGTCACCCGCCTGGATGAAGAGGTCGACGTCACCGGTGTTCTCGATCAGGAGGCTGTTCACGTCGCCCGTCTCGTGGAGCAC
>CAYRNG010000349.1:0-9643 GCA_964425395.1 uncultured Candidatus Kuenenia sp.
GCCGCCCCAGGAAGGCGTCGAGCACCTCTTGGCCGAGATCGCCGCCGGCTGCCCCGAGGCCGAGGTGGTGATCACCGACTGGCGGTACTTCAAGCTCCGCCATCCCGACCCGCTCTGGCTGCCGCCGGCCGACTCGCCGGCCGATTCCACGACTGCCGACGCGACCATCTCACCGACCACCGGGAGCGCCCCGCTGGTCGAGGCCGTTCTCGAACACGAGCCCCGCCGCCGGATCGTCACCGGGTGCCAGCTTGATCCCACGGCCGACCGGTTCCTCGTCGAGCACCGGTTTCGCGACCGGCCCCTGCTGCCGTTCGTGATCGGCCTGGAGATGCTCTGCGAGTCCGCGGCGGTGCTCGCAGGCGGCCGCCCGGTCAGCGGCTGTGACGACGTGGAAATCCTGGCCGGGCTCAAGTTCCCGCACGACGGCCCGCTACCCACCCGCGTGCGGGCCCTCGCCACTGACCGCGGCGTGGCAGCCGAACTGGTGAGCGACTTCATCAACCGGACCGGCCGGGTGCTCCAGGCCGACCGGCCGCATCTCCGCGGCCGGGTGATCTTTGATCCGCCGGGCGGGCCGCTCTCGGCCGAGCAGCTCGCGCCGCCCGCCACCTGGTGGGAGGTCGATTATCCCGAAGCTCGGGAACAGATCATCTACCACGGGCCGGCGCTGCGGCGGATCACCGGCTGCTGGCTGAGCGAGCGGGAGAGTTGGATGCGGATCGCTGCGGAGTCGGTGGCGGTGCTCGCCGGCCGCCGTTCGCCGGATGGCTGGATTCTCCCGCCGGCGGTCCTCGATGCCTGCCTGTTCGGCTGCGGCCTGCATGTCTGGCTCGAATCGCCGAGCCTGGTGGCTATCCCGCTGGCGATCCGCCGGCTGCGGTTCGCGCGGCAGCCCCGACCGGGCGAGACCTGCTATCAGCGGCTCGTGCCGGTGTCCCGCTCCGCCGACCGCGCGGTCTTCGATTTCGCGCTGGCCGGCGAGGATGGCGAGGTGATCCTCACCGCCACCGGCTTCGAGGCGGTCGTGCTGAAGGGAGGCGACGCCCCATGACGGCCTGTTCAGCCACCGCGGCGGCCCGCCTGGCTGCCGGCAGCGTCCGCTCCTGCACGCAGCGTGTGCGGCACCATCCGACCCTGCCGGCCTGGCTGGCAAGCGACGAGCGGCGCCGGGCCGCGGCGCTTCGGGACACCGCCACCCGGGATGCCTGGCTCTCGGCCCGCCACGTCGCCAAGCGGCTCGTGGCCGCCGGCCTGCCGGGCTGGCCGGCCGACCCGCCCGAGCAGCGGCTGGCCGCAATCGAGATCCGCTCCCGCAATCATGCCGGCCGGGGTATCCGGCCGCAGGTCTGGGTGGACGGCCGGCCGGCCGACTGTTCGCTGTCGTTGGCCCACACCCGCAGCCGCGTGTTCGTGGCGGTGGCCACTGGCGAGCGGCCGCTGGGCGTCGATCTCACGCCGCTGGCCGCCTTCGATCGGCCGGCCGCCTGCTGGTGGCTCACGGCCGCCGAGCGGCAGGATGCGGCCACGCTCGGGCCGGCAGCGGCCCCCGAGCATGCAGCCCGGACCTGGAGCGTGAAGGAGGCGGTCTACAAGGCGGTGCTCTCCGCCGAGCCCTTCGCCCCCCGGGCGATCGAGGTTCGCCTTCACCGCGGGCAGCCGGTGCAGTGCACCGCCGCCGGCCGGGACGTGCCGGCCGCCGCCATTCGCCTTGCCAGGTTCGCGGGCCACGTGCTCGCGCTGGTGCTGGACACGAACAAGGGTCGGGCAGCTGCCGCCGGGATGGTCCCGGGGCCGGTCCCGATCGCAGGAATGCTTTCACGAGGAGTCGCAGGATGATCGATCTGGAGGGGCGTGTCGCCCTGGTGACGGGAAGTTCGCGGGGCATCGGCCGGGCCTGCGCCATCCGGCTGGCGGAGGCGGGTGCCGACGTGGTGACCAACTACGTCACCTCGCGGTCGGCCGCGGAGGACGCGGCCTGCGAGGTCGTTACCCGGGGCCGGCGGGCCTGGGTCGTGAAGGCCGACGTCTCGGAGGAGGAGGACTGCGAGTCGATGATCGAGTTCATCGGCCGCGACATCGGCCGGCTCGACATCCTGGTCAGCAATGCCGCCAGTGGCGGCTTCCGGCCGCTCCTGGAATCCAGCACCCGTCACTTCCAGGCCACGATGAACCTCAACGTGATGGCCCTGGTGCACCTGGTGCGGGCCGCGCTGCCGCTCTTGGAGCGGTCGCCGGGACGGGCCAAGGTGGTGGCGATCTCGAGCCACGGCTCGCAGATCGCGCTGCCGAGCTACGGCCTCGTCGGCACGAGCAAGGCGGCCCTCGAGAGCCTCGTCCGGCACCTGGCCCTCGAGATCGGCGACCGCGGCGTGAACCTCAACGTCGTCAAGGCCGGACTGGTCGAGACCGACTCGACCCGGCGGTTCCCGGATGCCGAGCGGATGTTCGCCGAACGCCGAACCAAATCGATGACGGGCGACCGGCCGCTGACGGCGGCCGACGTTGCCGATGCCGTGACCTTCCTGGCAAGCCCGCTGGCCGACCTCGTGCAGGGCGAGGTGCTCACGGTCGATGGCGGGGCTGCCGTCCACGTATGACAATCCGCCGAGCCTGATCCGATGCCCGCGCCCCTTCCTCCCGCCGCCCGCACGTTGCCCTCCCCGGCGGAGATGGGGCCGGCATCGGAGCATGTCGGGGCGAACCGAATGGCCGCAGCGGCCGGCAAGGCAGCCGTCACCGCGCGGCACCGGGTCGTGGCCGTGCCCCTGTCGCCGGCCCGGGTAGGGAGGCCGCTCGTGGGTGAGCGAGTGCTCGTCGTGGGCGGCGGCTCGATTGGCCTTGCCATCGCCCGCCTGTTTGCGGCGCGAGCCGCTCTGCCGGAGGTCATCGCCCCGGCCACGCCGGAGGAGGCGGCGGCGGCCGTCGATCGGACCGAGGCGGCTGGTGCCGCGCGGCACCTGATCCTCACCACCCCCTGGGCCGGCGGCGACTGGCGACCCCGGCAGGATCGTTGGATCGGGGCAGCTTTCGTGGCCTGCCAGCGGTGGCTCTCCAGGCAAGTCGCAGCCGCCGACCTTGCCGTGGCGAGCCTGCTGGCCGTCACCGATCTGGGGGGCGACTTTGGCCTCTCCGGCGACGTGGCGAGCGTCGAGGGTGGTGCGCTGTCCGGGCTGCTCAAGGGGGTGGCCCGGGAGTTTCCCGGCCTCATGGTGCGGGTGGTGGATGGTCAGCCGGCGGCCTCGCCTGCGGAAGTCGCGGCCACGGTCTGGACCGAACTGGCCGACCGGGACGGGCCGCTCGAGGTCGGTCATCGCGGCGGCCGGCGGCTTTCGATCACGGCGGTGGCCGAGCCGCCGGCGGCGAGTGCGGCCGGCGACCTGCCCCGTGCCGGTGACGTGTGGCTTGTCACCGGTGGGGCCCGCGGTGTGACGGCCGCGTGCGGCGTGGGACTGGCCCGGAGGTTCGGCGTCCGGCTGGCGGTCGTTGGATCGACGGCACCGGTGGCGATCGACCCGGGCTGGCTCGGCCTCGATGCAGCCGGCCGCAAAGCCCTGGGAGGCCGGATCATGGCCCAGGCCCGGCAGCGAGGCGAGGATCCCCGGGCCGCTCGTCGGGCAGTCGAAAAGTCGCTCGAGATCACCGAGTCGCTCGAGCGGTTCGACGCCCTGGGCATCAACGCCCGATACTTCCCCTGTGATCTGGCGGATCCGATAGCCGTCGGGGGGCTCGTGGCCCGAGTTCAGCGCGAGCTCGGGAACATCCGCGGCCTCGTCCACGGCGCCGGCTACGAGGCAGCCGGCAGCTTCGCGACCAAGACGGCGGCCGGGCTGCGGGCCACCCTCGGCCCAAAAGCGGCCGGCCTCACGAACCTGCTCGAGTCGCTCGCCGGCGACGAACTGCGATTCCTCGTCGCCTTTGGATCGACCAGCGGGCGGCTGGGCGGCTTTGGCCAGGCCGACTATTCCCTGGCCAATGATCTTCTGGCCAAGCTCGTGGACCGCTTCCGCCGGGAGCGGCCGTCCTGCCGAAGCACGATCTTACACTGGCCGGCCTGGGACGAAGTCGGGATGGCGACCCGGCCGGAGAGCCGGTTCGCCCTCGAGCGGTTCGGGATTCGCTTCATGCCCCTGGCCGAAGGGGTGGGACATTTTCTGGCGGAAATCGAGGCGGGGCTGCCCCTTCCGGAGGTGCTCATCGCCGAGCCCGCCCGGCTCGCCGCGCTGCCGCGGCAGCCCGCGACAGTGGCCAACGAGCCCGTTGCCAGCCGCTCTCCGCAGGCCAGCCAGCGGTCCCGGGTGGCGTTGCCCCTTGATCCGACGAAGGAGGTATTTCTCCACGATCACCGCCGCCGGGGCAGGCCGCTCTTGCCCGCCGCTCTCGCCGCCGACCTGCTCGCGCGGGCGGCCGTTGAGGCGGGGCACTGCCCGACCGTGCAGGGCCTCGAGGATTTTTCGTTGGAGCGTTCAGTCACATTCCCGACGGACGCGCCGCGGACCCTGGAGGTCGAGTTCGAGCCGATCGCCGGGGGCAGCTGGCTGGCGGCTGGCCGGATGGCCGACGAGCCTCCCGGGGCCGGCCATCACCCGCAGCTGCGGGCCCGGGTGGCACCGGAGTCCGAACCGATCGCGGCCGCGTGCACTGCCTCCCCCCTCCCCTGCTACCCGCACGCCTACCGCGACGATCGCACGCTCTGGCACGGGCCCGCACTCCGTACGCTGACCGGCCTGTTCCTCGACCGCAGCGGCGGCTGGGGCCTGCTGGTGGCGACCGCGGCCGACGCGACCACGGGCAGCGGCCGGATAGTGCCCGTGCCGCTGCTCGATGGCTGCCTGATGGCCTGCGGTGTCTACTCCTATGTGATGTGCGGCCAGCGGCTGGAACTGCCCACCGGCTTCAGGCGGCTCCGGCTGGCCGCCGTCGCCCGGCCCGACGAGCCCTGCCGCGTGCGGTTCTTCTTTCATTCCCAGGACGAAGTCGGCACCCGCTACGACCTCGTGCTCTGCGGGGCCGATGGGAGGCCGCTCCTGGCCGTTGACGGGCTGCACCTGAACCGCGTGGCCAAGGCCCCGCCCCCGGGCGGGGCCGACCGGGAGCCCTGAGATCATGTTCATCAGCGACACCCATCTGCCCCAGATCATGCCGCCGGCGGCCTACGTGGACGATGCCTGGTTCCAGGCCGAACGCGACGGCCTGCTCGCCCGCACCTGGCACCTCGTCGCCACGACGGCCGACGTGCCGGCCCCGGGCGACTTCGTCACCTTCCGGCTGCTGGGCCGGCCGCTCTTGGTCTCGCACACCGAGGCCGGCCCACGCGTGTTCCTCAACGTCTGCGCTCATCGCCTCGCCCTGCTCACGTCGGCCCCCCGGGGGCGGATGTGCCGCCTCACGTGCCAGTATCACGGCTGGGAATTCGATGCCGACGGCAACACCCGCAAGATCCCCGATGCCCCTGGGTTTCGGCCGCTCGAACGGGGCCAACTCGGGCTCGTGCGGTTGGAGACGGCCACCTGCGGCCGCCTGATCTTCGCCCGCTTCACCCGGACGGGCCCGACACTCGCCGAGTTCCTGGGGGCCGAGGGGCCGCGGATGGAGGTGGCCTTCGCGGCCGACTGCCAGCCGGCCGCCTCGCTCGAGACGGAGGTGGAAGCCAACTGGAAGCTGATGATCGAGAACAATCTCGAGAGCTACCACGTGGGCGAGATCCACGCCCACACGCTGGGGCCGATGCCCGACGAAAAGGACTGCCGCCACGAGCTGGCCGCCGACCAGAGCGTGTTCGAGGGGCCGGGCGACGTGCCCGGCCTGCTCGGCCGGCTGCAACGCGGCCTCCTGGAAGGCCTTCGGCTCCCGGTCACGCGCCGCTATCGGCACTGCCTCCTGCTGCCAAACCTCACCTGGAGCGGCGTCGATGGGCTCTCGGTAATTCAGACGTTCGAGCCCTTGTCGGCAGCGCGGACCCGGCTGACGCTGCGGGGCTTCTTTCCTCCCCGGATTTCCCGGGCGCCGCTGCGGACCTGGCTTTTGCGGCACATGCTCCAGGGCCAGATGGCCTTCTGGAAGCGGGTCTGGCAGGAAGACCTGCGACTCTATCCGTCGCTCCACGCAGGGATCGCCTCGCCCGAGCTTCCCGGCGTGGGCCTGCTCTCGCGCCGCGAAGAGCGGGTGCACCATTTTCAGCATTGGATGCTGGAGCGGACCGGGCCCTCGGCTCCGCCTCCCCCGCTCCCACACTCCTTTCCGGCGGAATCAGATGCCGCTGCCAACCTCTCAGGGGTCTGCCAATGACATCGCTCCTCAGTTCGCTTCGTCTTCCCAACGGACTCGAGATCGAACAACTCTGCCCCGCCAACACGATGATCGCCTACCAGGAGATCTTCAGGGAGAAGATCTACCGCCGGTCGGTGGCTGAACTTCGCCCGGGGAGCGTGGTGTTCGACGTGGGGGCCAACGTCGGCCTGTTCACGCTGTTCCTCAACACGCTCGAAATGCCCCTCACGGTCCACTGCTTCGAGCCGATCCCCGCGACCTTCGCGGCCCTCGAGGCGAACATCCGCCGGCATGACCGGCTGGCCGCCATCCTGCACCAGGCGGGAGCGGCCGACCGCGCGGGCACGACCGAGTTCACCTTCTATCCCAAGACCTCCACCAGCTCGTCGATGTATCCCGATGAGACGGCCGAGGCCCATGCGGAATCCAATGCCTTCATCAGCTCGGAGATTCACCGACGGTCGTTCGGACTGACTCGCTGGCTGCCGGCCCGGTGGATCGCGGCCTGGGCGGAGCGAATCCGCAGGGATTTCCAGCGGTCAAGCCGGGTTTCCTGCCGGCTCGTGCGGCTCTCCGATGTGGTCCGGGAGGCAAGGCTCGACCGCCTCGACCTGCTCAAGGTCGATGTCGAAGGGGCGGAGTTCGACTGCCTGGAGGGGATCGACGACGACCACTGGCCGCTCATCCAGCGGGTGATCATCGAGGTACACGGCGGGGCGGAGGACCGCACCCGGATGGAGCAGCTCCTGGAACGCCGCGGGCTCACGGTGGAGCGGACCTACCAGCAGCTGCCCGACATCTTTTCGCGGCATTACCTGATCGAGGCAGCCCGACCGACAGGCCCGCTGGCCAAGGCCGGCGAGGAAGCTGCGGCCGATCGGGTTTCGGAGGCAGCGTCATGACCGCCGCCGCGACCGCACCGCCGCAGGTGGCCCGCTGGCAGCCGGCGCTCGGCGACGTGCAGGAGACGCTCCTGATCCCGCTCCACTTCCGGGCCCGCGAGACCGCCCGGCCCGACGCGATCGTCCGCGATCCCGAGGCGGTCCGGATCGTGGCGGCGATCGACTACGACTTCGCCCGCTTCGACGAGGCCCGGATCGTGGGCCTCGACTGCATCATCCGCTCGGAGATCTTCGACGAGCGGGTGCGGGCCTTTATCGAGCGGCACCCCGACGCGGTGATCATCAACCTCGGCGCCGGCCTCGACGCCCGCTTTCGCCGGGTCGACAACGGCCGGATCCGCTGGTTCGATCTCGACCTCCCCGACGCGATCGAGCTGCGCGACCGGTTCCTGCCGGCCGGGGAGCGGGTCACGCACCTGGCGATGTCGATGTTCGACGCGGCCTGGCTCGAGCAGGTGGCCGCCCCGCCGGGCACGCCGGTGCTCGTGATCGCCGAGGGGCTCTTCTGCTACTGCGAGGAGGCCGACATCCGCCGGCTGTTCGCGGCGGTCGCTGCCCGCTGGCCGGGCGCCCACGTGCTCTTCCAGTCGATCTCGCCGCGCTACGTCGGCCGCGAGGCCGATGTGGGAGCGGTCAACCTGACGCGGGCGAAGCTCCGCTGGGGCGTCCACAGCGGCCGGGACGTCGCCGCCTGGCAGCCGTGCTGGCGGCTCGTGGGGGAGTGGGCCTTCATCGATCGGCACCGGCAGCGCTGGGGCCGGCTCCGCTGGCTCTCGCTGTTGCCCTGGGTGCGGCACGACCTCCGCACGGTCATGAAGGTCAGCGAGGTGGCCCTCGGAGACTTGGGCACACCGCTGCCGCCGACGCCGCTGGCCGCGTTCGAGCAGCTGATGCTGGCCGACGCTCGGCCAGGATATCCGCTGGGGTTTTTCCTCGAGTGCGAGGTGGAGGGGCCGCTCTGCCGCGACCGGCTCACCGAAGCGGTGGCCCGGGCGGCCGCCCGCCACCCGCTGGCCCGCAGCCGCGTCGCCTTTCGCGGCGGCCAGCCCTGCTGGCTGCCGCCCGACGTCATGCCCGTCGTCGAGGATGCCTCGCTGGCCGCTTGGCGGCCCCACGACCTCGCCCGCGAGAGCGGCCTGCGGCTGGTCATGCTCCCGGCCGCGACCCCGGCGGCCGGGCCGGGCGGCCCGGCTCCCTCTCCCCGCCATCGACTGGTGCTCTTCGTCCATCACGCGGTCTGCGACGGCATCGCGGCGGCCGAGTTTCTGGGCGACGTCTGGGCCGCGTATGACGGCCGCGAGCTGCCGCGGTTCTCGCCCGGCCGCCGCAGCCGAGAAACCCCGACGCCCATCGAGCCGGTGCTCGGCCGGTCGGAGATTGCGACCGGATTTGCCACCTTCGCCACTTTTCTGCCTCGGCCGCTACGGCGGCGGCAGCGCGACGGTAGGGAGCCAGTGACGGACGCGGGTAGGACGGCCAGAGCCGCTCCCGACCCGCTGCCCCCCTACGAGTCGCTCGACCTCGATCCGGCCGAGACAGCCCGCCTTCGCCAGGCCGTGGCGGCGGCCGGCTGGTCGCTCAACGACGCCGTGGCGACGGCGGTGATCCGGGCCGCGAACAGATGGAACGAGGCAGCCGGCGGCCGGCCCGGCAACGTCCGGATCACGCTGCCGGTGAGCCTCCGGCCGCCGGGCTTCCGGGGCCCGCTCGCCAATGGCATCGGCTACGCCTTCCTCGATCGCCGCCCCGCCGACACCCGCGATTTCCGCTCCCTGGCCTCATCCGTGGCCGAAGCCAGTCGCTGGATCGTCGAGACCGGTGCGGCAGGCGAGTTTCTTGCTGTGCTCGGCCTGCTCGCCCGGCGGCACTGGCTCCTCAAATTCCTGACGCGGCTCCCGGCCTGCTTCTCGACGGCGGTTGTGAGCACGATCGGCGACCCGGCCCGGCGGATGAAGTCGGGCGTGCCGAAGCGGGACGGGCTCGATGCCCCCGGGGGCCTCGTGATCCGGGCCATGCGAGGCGTGCCGCCTCTGCGGCCGGGCACGCGAGTGGCGCTGGCGGCGCTGACCTATGGCGGGGGCTTGTCGCTCACCTGCCTCTGCTCGGCCGGCCGCGACCACCGGGCCGCCGCCCGCGAGTTTCTCAGGCTCGTGGCCGACGAACTGACCGCGGGGCTGGCGTAGCCCGCCTGAGAGGCTCGTGCCGGAAGCCCGTCCAGTGACGGCTACACCAATGATGCCGGCCAGGCCGCCGCACGAGGCCGCCGCTCGCCTCGGCCGGGCGGGCTGACGATACCTCTTTCAGCAGAGCGGGCTTCCGACGCCGTGGCCGGCCGTCGCCCCGCCGGGAGCAATCGATTCATGGCAAAAGAAACCTGGCGGCTCGTCACCCGCGGCCCCGACGGCGAACTCGTGATCCACGACTTCGACTCGCCCGAGGCTCTCCTCAAGACCCACCTCCAGATCGGTGCC
>CAYRNG010000350.1:0-1952 GCA_964425395.1 uncultured Candidatus Kuenenia sp.
GGTGGTGAGGCCGGGGGGGCGGCCGCGGGGGCTGGCGGAGCCGGAGCCTTTGCCGCAGGAGCGGCAGCCGGCTCTTTGGGGGCCGCGGCCTTCGCGGCCGGAGCGGCGGCCGTGGTGGTAGCGCCGTCGGCGGCGGCAAGCAGCACGAGGGCCTGGCCCACCTTGACGGTGTCGCCCTTCTTGACGAGCACCTTCTCCACCCGGCCGCCCGGCGGGCAGGGCACCTCGATCACCGCCTTGTCGGTCTCGACCTCGAGCAGCGCTTGGCCCGGCTTGACGACATCTCCCTCGGACACGAACACGGAAACAACGTCTCCGGAGGCGATGTTTTCTCCAAGATCGGGCAGCGTGAATTCACTGGGCATGGTCGGCACGTCGGGGAAGGGTGGGTGAAGGCGGGGCGGGGAAACTGATCAATCTCGGGTGAAACACGCTAGGCGGAGGCCGCATCGATCTTATCCGGATCGACGCCCAGCCGCTTGATCGCCTCGGCCACCACGTGCTCGCCGATGCTGCCGGCCGCAGCCAGCCGCCAGAGCGTGCCGATCGCGATGCACTCGGCATCGACCTCGAAGTGGCGGCGGAGCCGGCCGCGGCTCTCGCTGCGGCCGAAGCCGTCGGTGCCCATGACGAACAGCCCCCCGGGAATCCAGGGGTCGAGCTGCTCGGGCACCGCCCGGACATGGTCGCTGGCCGCCACGAACACCCCCTCGGCATCGGCCACGAGCGACTCGAGGTAGCTGGTTCGGGGAGCGGCCTCGGGGTGGAGCATGTTCCAGCGGCGGCATTCCTGGGCCTCCCGCCGCAGCTCCTTCCAGCTGGTCACGCTCCAGACGGTGCTGGCGATGCCCCAGTGTTCGGCCAGCAGATCCGCCGCCCGGATGACCTCGCGGAGGATCGAGCCCGACCCGAGCAGTTGCACGGGGGGCAGCCCGGCCGCCGCGGGCTCGCCCCTGGCCGGCACACCCTTGAGCCGATACATGCCCTTGAGAATCCCCTCCTCGCAGCCGGGGGGCATCGGGGGCATCTCGTAGTTTTCGTTGTAGACCGTCAGGTAGTAGATCCAGTCTTCCCCCTTGGCGTACATCCGCTCCAGGCCGTCGAGCATGATCACCGTCGTCTCGTAGACGAAGGCCGGATCGTAGGCCTTGACGGTCGGGAAGGCCGTCGCGAACAGCTGGCTATGGCCATCCTGATGCTGCAGGCCCTCGCCGTTGAGCGTCGTCCGGCCGGCGGTGCCGCCGAGCAGGAAGCCGCGGGCCCGGCAGTCGCCGGCCGCCCAGATCAAATCGCCGATCCGCTGGAAGCCGAACATCGAATAGTAGATGAACATCGGGATCATCGGCACGCCGTGGGTGGCGTAGGCCGTGCCGGCGGCGATGAAGCTCGACATGCTCCCGGCCTCGGTGATCCCCTCCTCGAGGATCTGGCCGTCCTTGGCCTCCCGGTAGTAGAGCAGCTGGTCGGAATCGACCGGCTCGTAGAGCTGCCCGGTATGGGCGTAGATGCCGCACTGCTTGAAGAGCGGATCCATGCCGAAGGTCCGCGACTCGTCGGGCACGATCGGCACGATGTATTTGCCGATCCGCTTGTCCTTGAGGAGCGAGGCCATCAGCGTGACCACGCCGGTGGTCGTGGAGACCTCGCGGCCGGCGCTCTTCTCGATGAAGCCCAGGTAGTCGGCCAGGGGGGGCGTCTCGAGCCGGGGCGACTCCAGGGGCCGGCTGGGCACATAGCCGCCGAGAGCCTCCCGCCGCTCGCGGAGATACCGCATCTCCTCGGAGTCTTCCGCGGGCTTGTAGAACGGCGCCTTGGCCACCTCGTCGTCGGAGATCGGGATCCCGAACCGCGACCGGAAGGCCCGCAGCTCGTCCTCGTTGAGCTTCTTCTGCTGATGGGTGACGTTGCGGCCCTCCCCCACCTCGCCGAGGCCGTAGCCCTTGATCGTCTTG
>CAYRNG010000351.1:0-2852 GCA_964425395.1 uncultured Candidatus Kuenenia sp.
CGTGACCGCAGCGGTGGCAGATAGATCGGCACCACGTTGAGCCGGTAGTAGAGATCCTCCCGAAACGACTCCTTGGCCACCTCGTCGAGCAGGTCACGGTTGCTGGCCGCGATCACCCGGGTATCGACCCGGATCGTCTCGGTGTCGCCCACCCGCTCGAACTCCCGCTCCTGGAGCACCCGCAAGAGCTTGACCTGGAGGTGGAGGGTGGTGGAGTTGATCTCGTCCAAGAAGATCGTGCCGGTGTGGGCCGCCTCGAACCGGCCGGTCCGGTTGGCGACGGCCCCGGTGAACGACCCCCGGACGTGGCCGAACAGCTCGCTCTCGAGCAGGTTCTCCGAGAGGGCCCCGCAGTTGACCCGCACGAAGGGGCCGGTGCCCCGCGGGGAGAGCTCGTGGATCGCCTTGGCGATCAGCTCCTTGCCGGTGCCCGTCTCTCCGAGGAGGAGCACCGAGGCATTGGAGGCCGCCACCCGCCGGGTGGTGGCGTAGACCTCGAGCATCGCCGGGCTGCCGCCGATCAGGCCGGCGATCGGTCCGACGGGTGGGGAATCACCGTCGTTGCCAGAGGGACGAAGCATCGATGGGACGAGTCCGGGTCTTCCTGCCCGCCGCCTCGATCACATCCAGGATGCCGCCGGCCGCACCGCGGGTCGTGACGTCGGCCGCTTCATTGTACCTCGCGTAGGCCGTCAGCAGCCGGCCGCTGTCAAGCAAGAGCCCCCACCGCTCCACGCTGGCCTCGAACGCGGAGCGGGCCACCAGCCGGAGGGGTTCGGGGAGGTCGCCGCGGCGGGCCTCCTGCTCGAGGGCCGCCTGGGCGGCCTGGCGGGGGATCGCCGCCAGAAGCGTGGCCGCCGGGGCGTAAAGCTCCTCGACCAGGAGCGCCCCAAGGGCCGTGGGCAGGGCCGACGCGACATCCTGGCCGCGATGGGCCAGCCGGCCGAGCAGGCCGAGGGCCTCGCGGGCCCGGGCCAGCCGCACCCCGGCGGCCGTGTTGCGGGAGGCAGGATCGACCGCGGCGGGGCCGGCGGCCTGGGCGAGGAGATCGGGAAACCGGGCCGGGCCGGTGGGCTCGCCCGAGTCCGGATCGACGCCCGGCAGAAACAGGCTCTCCAGCCGGTCGATCACGCCCACCCCCTCCACCGCACAGAGCGTGAGCAACAGCCTCGTCAGATACTTGCCGCGGCCGTCGTCGTCGAGCGGATCGACCACCACCAGGACCGGCGGGATGTCGCCCAGACCCTGCTGCTGGAGGAAGTCAACCGTCTCGACCGCCGTCGGCTTGCCGATCCGGGCCGCCAGGAGCACGAGCACCGTGTCGGCACTGGCCCGAGCCGCGAACACCGCCTCCCGGCCGGTCGAGACCCGCACCGGCTCGTAGCCGAACCGCGACAGGCCGGCGGCCAGGGCGTGCACCACCTCGGCATCGGGATGGGCCACGACCACGCGATCGACGCCCCTGCTCGTGGCGGCGTAGAGGAGCGTCTCGACGACGCGGCTCGAGCCGCGGTAGGGCGGGTCGCCGGCGGCCAGGGCGAGCGTGCGGGCGGCGGCGACCTGGAGGGCACTATCGGGCACGGCCAGCGCCCGCACGAGCTGGTCGCGAACCGCCGGTGGGAGCGTGGTGCCCGTGCCGGCCGGCCCGGCCGGGGGCTCCCCCTCCGGCTCGAGCGCCTTGGCCACCGCGGCGGCCGCCGGCCAGAGCCCCCGCTCGATCGCCTCCTCGAGGATGTCGCCGGCCAGCTCGGCCGAGAAGCCGTCGGGGCCGGCGAGCGCCTCGCGGATCGCCGCCGCCGGCACCCGCTCGAGCACGGTCAGCGGATCGCCGGCCGTGAGCAGGGCCGCCTCGAGCCGGGTGAGCAGGATGAGCTGCATGACCGCCGGCTCGCGGGCATCGAGGGCCTCGAGGTCGCGGGCCAGATGGGCCGCCACCCGGGCCCGGGCCAGCCGGGGCGGTGCGTCAACCCGCTCGAAGGCCCGGCTCGGCGGATCCCAGAAGAGCCGCTCGACCGTGCCGGTCACGCTTCCCCCGAAGGCGGCTTTCGCCGCGGCGGGATCGGTGACCGGCTCGAGCCGGAGGTGGTCGATCGCCGGCAGGCCCGCCGGCGAGAGCAGCCGGTCGAGGCGGTCGGCCAGCCTGGCCACGGCCACGGAAGCCGCAGGGGGCGTCGTGGCCGGATCGCCCCCGCGGGCCGCCACCCGCGCTGCGAGCAGCCGGCGGGCGGCCGCCTGGGCCTCCGGCGGCGTGCCGGGAACGATCGCCGGCGCATAGAGAAAGGTGTCGATGTCGTCGGCTCCGCTGGCAGCCAGCGCCTCGATGGCGTCGGCCCAGGTGGCCGGGTCGCCCGAGCCGAGCCAGTCGAGCAGCGGCTCGTCGGCCGGCCCCACGGCGAGGGCCGCGGCCAAAGGCGGCAGGGCATCGGTGCCGGCCCGCAGCAGCTGCTCGGCGGCGGTCATGCGGGTGGCCGCCACGGGGCTGCCGAGCGCCTCGACCGCCGCGGCCAGTCGGCCCGGGTCACGCCGCCGGAGCCGGCCGGCCTCGCGGATCCTGGCGACGAGCCCGGCGGCAGCCGGCTGCCGCCGCTGCACGAGCCGCTCGAGCCGGATGAGGGCACCATCGTCGCTTGCGTCACCGAGATCGGCGAGGAGATCGAGCCGCTTGGCCGGGTCCTCGTCGGCCAGCGCGGCCAGTTCCGCCAGGTACCGCTCGGCGGCGGCTGGCGCCTCCACCTCGGCCGCCTTGAGGGCGGCAGCGAGCAGCGCTTGGGGGCTGCGTTGACCCGGCACGGCCAGAGAAGCGTCGAGCGAGTCGATCACCGCCCGCTGAATCGGGTCGAGGGGCCCCTCGG
>CAYRNG010000352.1:0-23404 GCA_964425395.1 uncultured Candidatus Kuenenia sp.
CGGCGGAGCCGTCGTAAAACTTGGACGGCCCAAGAAAGCGATCGCTACCGCCGGCCTGACCGCCGGCAGCCGTCCAGCGGGCATCGGGACCCTGCTCACCGGAGCCTTGGCCCCGCCCCAGCACGGCGTCGCCCTGGCCGTCGCCCCGGCCGTTTTCAGGGCCGCCCGCCCGGAAGCCGCGGCCCGCGCCGGCGGCGGCCGCCTGCTCCTCGGTCCAGTCCCAGCGGGATTGGTCGCCGAGCACGCTCGGGCCTCCGGTAGACACCACGCCTCCCCGGGTGGTAGCCGCCCGATACTGAACGGCCGGCTTGGCCCGCTTCGGCGGCCGCACCTGGGCGAGCCATTCGAGCCGGCGCCGCGCCTCCTCGACCGCCCGCATCTCGGCCTCGGCCAGGGCCGAGTCGGCAGGGGGGAAGGTGAGGGTCCAGTCTTCGTCGATGAACTGATAGCCGAAGTCGCTGCCCCACGACTGAAGGGCCTCGCGGGCGGCATAGTAGGCCATTACACCAGAGGGCCGGACGAGCAGCAGCGGATAGGGCTGGACGGCGGGATCCCCCGTTTCGCCCGGCTGGCGGGCCAGATACTCCCGGGCCGCCCGCAGGCCGCTGGCCAGCGGATTGCCCGGCCCGGGTGGACCCTCGAAGTCGGCCGGCCCCAGCCGGATGCCCTCCGGCTGGAGGAACACGCCGTCGATGCAGCACTCGATGTAGAGCGGCCGGCGATGGGTGCCGGAGTCGCCATCGTAAGGCACGACGGCATAGGCCGGGGGTCGCTCGGCCGCCGCCTCCCGGGCCTCGTCGAGCGCCTGCTGGGCCGCCGCCAGCCGCTGCTCGAGATCGGCCAGCGACATCTGCTCGTCGTCGGTGGAGTCGCCCTCGAGCGCCGCCGCCTGCCGATCGAGGGCCTCGAACTCATCGGCCAGCCCGCGGGAATCCTCCTCGATGCCCGCCAGCTGCATCCGGGCCCGGGCCAGGTCGGCGAGGGTGCGGGCCTTGACGCCGGCCAGCTGCTCGATCCGCCAGGCAAGCTCGTCGCGGGCCAGGGCGAGCTCCTCCTCCTGCTCGCGGGCAGCTGCGGCCGCCGCTGCGGCGTCGGCCTGGTCGGCAGAGCTGCTGAACAGCACCAGCAGCACGAGCAGGGACCCCATCGTGCAAAGCAGCACGGCGAGAAACGGAAACAGCGAGATCGTGGGCCCGACCTGGGGCCGGACGCGGCTCATGCGGCCTTTCCGAGTCGGTGGGCCTCGAGGATGCCATCGCGATCCTGGGCGGCGGCCCGGGCTGAGAGCAGCTGGACGGCCGCCGAGAGAGTGGCGAGCGTTTCCTCGAAGCGACCGCTCGTGGCGAGCATGGCGAGGTTGGCGTCGAGGCTCCGCTCCAGCCGGGCGACCTCCTGGGCGGCTTCCGTGACGCCGGCCAGCGATTCGGTCCAGCGGCCGAGGCTCTCATCGAGCGTGGTGGCGAGCGTGGCCCGCAGTTCCTCGCCCCCCTCGGCCACCAGCTGCCGCACCGCCGCGGCGGCGGTCTGTTCGAGGGCCCGCCAGGCCTGTTCCTGCGACTCGAGCAGCCGGGCCGAACCCTGGCCCATCGTCGCTTCCAGCCGGGCCACCGCCAGGGCGGCGCCGTCGTCGCCGAACACCTGGAACCGGCCCGCCAGGCTCGTCCAGGCCGCCGCATCGACCTCGGCCAGCAGCTGCTGCTCGTAGCGATCGAAGAGAAACTGGAGGAACATCAGCACCATCGAGAGAGCCAGGGCCGTGGCCGTCGTGTCGAAGGCCGTGCCCAGGCCGGCGACGACGTCGGAGATGTTTT
This sequence comes from uncultured Candidatus Kuenenia sp., assembly GCA_964425395.1. Classification (GTDB taxonomy): domain Bacteria; phylum Planctomycetota; class Planctomycetia; order Pirellulales; family UBA1268; genus QWPN01. The sequence goes on from CAYRNG010000352.1 coordinate 1,812, forward strand.
CGAGCTGGGTCGGGGAGAGGTTGGCGATCGCCACCGTGATCCCGATTACCGTTCCCAGGAAGCCCATGATCGGGATCGCCCAGACAATGAATCGCACCAGCCCGTAGCCGGCCGCGACCCGGGCGGCATCGACGTCAGCCAGATACTTGAGGTGGTTCTCGAGGTCGTCGGCCGAGCCGGTCCGGACCACCAGGTCGAGCGCCTCGCGGAGCCGGCGGGGATGGTAGTCGTCGCCGGAGGGCAGCGCGGCGGCGAGTTCGACCGCGGCCTCTGGATCCTGGCCGCCCGAGGGAATCGGACCCAGCAGCCCGGGGTCGAGCCGCCGCCGCTGATTGACCACGTCGAGGCCCCGCAGCCCGAGGGCCGCCAGGCCGACGCAGAACAGCGTCACCTCGGCATACATCACCCAGTGGCCGGCCAGGTACCGGACCAGCTGCGGATCGCTGATCGCGCCCCCGTGGATCAGGGCGAAGCAGGCGAAGGCCAGGGCTCCGCCCCAGAGCAGAGGCGAGCGAAGGAGGGCGGCAGAGAGGGCGTTGAGGGTGGACACCGGCGGATACCTCCTCGGGCCAAAGGGTGCGAGCAAACCGAGACCGCGGAGAACCACGATCGGCTGAAGGTTCAATCGGTACGCTTTGCCGGACCGATTGAACAGAAACAATCCGCAGGGTGAAACACCGGTCAGCTGGCAGCCGACCCGGCAAAGAAGGCAAACCAGGCAACGAGATTGCCGCCCCGTGGCCTTGCGGGCCCACCGGCGACGGGCTACCCTCCCGCCCTTCTGATCCTTGGCACAGAGGCCACCTGCGTGACCCGATCCGCTCCCGCCATGCCTCCGGCGGCTCCCCGCCAGCCCTCCCTGCTGGTGCTCGGGGGCCTGCTCTTGGCCAGTCTGGCCGCCTGGCAGGGCTGGGGGCTCGCCGCGCCGCGGGCCGGCGGCCAGGAGGGGCCGCTCTGGATTTCGGAAAACCGCCTGGACGACGGCCGGCGACTGCTCGTGGTCGTCGATCAGGCGACCCGCCATGCGGCCGTCTATCACCTTGACGGCGTTGATGGCACGCTCACGCTCCGCAGCACCCGCGACATCTCCTGGGATCTGATGGTGGGGGATTTCAATGCCCAGGAGCCGAAGCCGACCGCCCTTCGCAAGATGCTGCAGAGCCCGGTCGAGGCGGCCCGCTGACCGGCAGTCTCGAGCGACCGGCCGTGCCGGATGGGCCGGATGGGCCGGGCCTGGCGATTGAGGCTAGAATGCTGTTGGTCACGGGCCGATGGAGACCCAGGGGTGGTCCCTGGCCGGTCGCTTCTCCGGCGGCCCCTCGACGGATGGGATCAACAATGGCAGGCAAATTTCTCTCCCTCGAAGAAGCCGCCCGGCGGCTGGGCGTGAGCATCGACGAGGTGAATCGACTTGTCGATCGCAAGGAACTGTTTCCGATGCGGGACGGGGCGACGATGAAGTTCAAGGTGGACGAAGTCGAGCGGGTGGCCGCCGACCTGGCCGCGGGCGGATCCCAGCCTGGCGAGCCGGGGACCGACATGGAGCTCGACCTCGACCTCGATCTGGAGGCTCCGGCACTCGGCAGCCAGGCTTTCGCCTCGGGAGCCGACGACCCGCTCTTGGGCAGCATCGCTGGCGGTGACGAATCGATCTTCGCCGATGAGGGTGATGCCCCCGAGCCGGCCAGTCCGCACACGGTGGTTCGTGGAGAGGCGGCAGCCGACGTCTCCAATAGTTTTGATGTCGATGACTTGGCGCTCGACTCGATCGCGGGGATCTCTGCTCCGTCGCTTGCCGGCCTCGATCCGGTCGCCACCGGCTCCGGCCCGACGATTGATTCCGGCACTCTGGAGATCGACCTGAACACCGATTCCGGGGAAGTGGGTTCGGCCCCGCGTTCGGCCGAGAGCGGATTCTCAGGAGCGATCGACAGCGGCCTCTCCCTCGAAGGATCCGGAATCGCGGCCTCCGGAATCGACCTCGATGCCAGCCTCGTGGGTGGCCCGGCAGCCACCGGTCTCGGCGCCGGGGCCGGCTCCCTGGCGGCGAGCGGTTCGTTGGCGGGCGAGGCCTTTGAACTCGGTGCCGACGGAGCCGACGAGGAGAGCGCGTCGGTCGAGATTTCGACTGAAGAGACTGGCGACTCGAGCTTCTTCGCGGCAGCCGCCGATGACTCGGCATCAGTCTCCTTCGATGGCTCGAGCGGCTCGGCCGATCTGGCCGAAGCCTCGGCGATCGGGCTGGGAGAGGTCGATCTGGCACCGGCCGCCCCGCCACTGAGCGTCTGGCAGGTGGTCGGCCTGGTCTCGAGCACGCTGCTGCTCTTCCTGGTCGGCCTGGTGGTCTTCGACGTGCTCCAGACCGTGCGGGCTCCCGTCGGCCAGCCGGTCTCGGGCCCGATTTTCACTGCCCTAGCCAAGACCTTCGGCTGGTGAGCTGCCCGAAACCGGCCGCGGAAGGCCGTGGCGTCTATACTGGAGAGAATCGTCGGTCCCGGCTCCCCACCGGCGGCCTGCTGCGGTTCGCCGTTTCTCTCCTTCAGGCCGCCCCCTGCCGATTTCGGCCTCCAGGCTCCCATGACGCCAGCGGATCAAAGGTTTCAGCCAATTTCGAGGGCGAGGCCGCGGCCTGCCAGTCAGGTGACCGCGGCGATCCTGACACTGGCCGCACTCGGCTGCGATGATCGGGCCGCGATTCGTTCCGGAGACATCCGCTCCTACGAGCTTCCCCGGTCCCGGGAGACCGTGGCGGCTCGTCCCGGTCCGCCCGCGCAACGCGGCCTCCAGCTCACCTACGAGACTCCCATCGGCTGGCAGGATCGCGGCCATTCGGGAATGCGACTGGCCACACTCGTGATCGAGGACGGCCAGACGGGGCACGAGGTCACGGTGATCCCCGCCTCGGGCACACTCCGCGCCAACATCGATCGCTGGCTCGGCCAGCTGGTACCGACCCTGGCAGAGGCCGACCGCGGCCAGCTGGCCGACGAGGCGCTAGGGGCGGCGGAGACGGTCCCGGTCGGCGACCGGGAGGCCACGGTCGTGCTGCTGGCCGACGCCGCGGCCGCCGCACCGCGAGCCGACGACGCCGCGGGCGAGGCCATCCTGGCCGCCATGATCCCGCTCGACGGGTCAGCGGCCCTGTTCGTCAAGTTCAAGGGGCCGATCGAGGTCGCCCGCCGCGAGCGGGAGGCGTTCGATCGCTTCGTGGCCAGCATCCGCTGGAATTGACTCACCGTCGGAGAAACCCCCATGGCCACCGGAAGCCTGCCGTTCGACCGCCTGTCCCGGGCCGCCGCCCGCCCCGCTGCCGCGGTGCCGGCTCCGACCGAGGCCGCCTGGCAGCTGCTCAAGGCGGCCGGCTCACTCAAGATCACGGTCGTGATGTTCCTGGCCGCGGTGTTCCTCCTGTTCGTGGGCACGCTCGCCCAGGACGAGAAGAACCTGCCCGAAGTGAAGACCGAGTATTTCAACAGCTGGCTGGCCCGGGTGCCGTTCTCCGACTTCTTCCCGGTGACGGTGTTCGGGGAGTCGAGCCTGACCGGCTGGTTCCCGTTCCCCGGCGGGGCCACGATCGGCCTCGTGATGCTGCTCAATTTGATCGCGGCCAAGGTCACCCGGTTCCACGTGGCGGCCCGGGGGCCGCGGCTCGTCTGGGGCACGGTGCTCGTGCTGCTCGGCAGCCTCGTCACGCTGGCGGTGATCCTCACCGGCCACCGCAGCGACGGCCTCCAGGGCAGCCCCCCCTTCGACTATGCGGTCGTCTGGCGGATGGTCCAGGCCGGCGGCATCCTCGTGGCGGCTGGGCTGGCCGCGGCGGCCTTCCAGGCCCGCACCAGCCTGGCCCGCTGGACGGCCGGCACGGCGGCCGCCGCGATGGCGGCGGCGGCCTGGCTGACCCTGTTCGGCGGGGCCGGCTGGCAGATGAACGAGCCGGGCCTGCGGATCGTCTGGCAGCTGATCCAGTCGAGCGTGGCGGCGCTTGTGCTCCTGGCGGGGCTGGTGATGGTGTTCGGGGCCCGCGGCGGCAACGTGCTCATCCACCTCGCCGTGGGCCTGTTGATGGTGGGGCAGTTCGCCTTCGGCGACCGGCAGATCGAGGAGCGGATGACGATCATCGAGGGCCGGGAAACCAACATGACCTGCCGCACCGACGAGGTGGAGCTGGCCGTGATCGACACGAGCGATCCGGCCACCGACCAGGTGACGACGATCGCCGGCCGGCTCCTCCGGGCCCGGTCCGGCGGCGAGCCGATTCAAGCCGAGGGGCTGCCCTTCGAGATCCGGGTGCTCGAGTACTTCCCGAACTCCGACGTCAAAGGGGCCGCTGCGGGGGGCGTGAATCCCGCCACCACCGGCCTGGGCAAGACCTGGCTGGCCGTGGGCCGGCCGCCCGAAGGGGGCGCCTCGTCGCGGTCCAACATCGCCTCGGCCTACGTGCAGCTGGTAGAGCGGGAGACCGGCCGCGATCTGGGCACCCACCTGGTCAGCCAGTATCTCAACGACCAGCAGCAGATCTTCGTGGGTGCAGCCGGCGACGAGTGCGACGAGCTGACGGCCGCCGGCCGCGAGTGGCAGCTCCAGCTCCGGTTTCGCCGCGGCTACAAGCCCTACGTCGTGCGGCTCGACGACGTGCGGCGGATCAACTATTCCGCCAGCGAGACGCCCCGCGACTATTCGTCGTATGTCACCTTCATCGATTCCGCCACCGGGGCCGAGCAGAAGGGGCGGATCTGGATGAACAACCCGGTCCGCTACCGGGGCGAGACCTTCTATCAGAGCACCTACTCCCAGGTCGATCTCGGCGACGGCGAGCAGGCGGAGCTGACCGGGCTGCAGGTGGTCGAGAACGCGGGCTGGCTGGTGCCCTACGTGGCCTGCGTGCTCGCCTTCTGGGGCATGCTCGTCCACTTCGGAGGCACCTTCCTGCGGTTTGCTGACCGGCACGAGCGGGCTGGCCCGCCGGGTCAGCCGCCCGGAAACTGGCGGGAGCGGGCGATCCCCGCAGCCGGCGGCCGGCGGGGGCGAGCGACCGACGGGCCCACGGGCCGGGCCGAGCCGCGAAAATTCTTCACGCCCGCGATGGCCCTTTTGCTCGTGGCGGGCACGGCCCTGATGGCGGCCCGCCCGCGGTCGCCTGGCAACGAGGCGGCCGACTTCCCGGCGGCCGGCCGGCTGCCGGTGCTCCACGAGGGCCGGCTCAAGCCGCTCGACACGGTGGCCCGCAACGTGCTCCAGCTCCTCAGCAACAAGACCTCCCTCACGATGCCGGCCGACGGGCCGGCGGGCGATCCCCGCGGCCGGATCTCGGCCACCCACTGGCTGCTGGGCACGATGGCCGGTAGCGAATGGGCTGCCCGGGCGCCGGTCTTCCGGATCGACGCCAAGGAGGTGGTGGACCTGTTCGACCTCCAGCGACGGCAGGGCCATCGCTATGCCTATGCCGAACTCGAGCCCCGGCGGGCCGATCTGCGGAAGCAACTCGAGGCTGTCCGCAAGCTGCCCCGGGAGGAGCAGTCGTTCGAGCAGCGAAAGCTCGTCGAACTCGAGCAGAAGCTGATGGCCTACGACCTGGTGCGGTTCGCGTACGACGCGCCTCCGATGCCGCAACTCTCGGGCGACGACGAGGCTGCCCGGGAGGCCTTCCTCGGGCAGGTGATGCGGATGATGCAGGGAGCGCGGATGATCGAAGACAACCATCCGCCGGCCGCGATCCCGCCCGCCGGCCGGGCTGCGACCGACCCGGCCGCGGCCGACGCCGCCGGCAAGTGGCAGGCCCTCCATCCCGCGCTCGTCAACGCCCTGGTAGCCAAGATGCTCGCCGGCCGCCCGGGCCAGCCGGCCTATCAGGCCAATCCGGCGCTGGTGCCCTTCGCCCAGCTGCTCGAGGCGGTGGACCGCGACGGACCAGCCTTCAACGAGGCCCTGGCCACCTACGAGACGGCGGCCGGGGGTCTCTCCGAGTTTCGCTCGGCGGCCCCGGCGGCGGCCGCCGAGGCCTGGTTCAACACTTTCAATCCCACCGATCTGGCCAAGTGGTTCTACGTGGCTGCGGCCGTGGTCTGTTTCGCCGGCTTCCTCACCGGGCGGGCCGACATCGGCCGATTCACCTGGTGGCTGCTGGCCGGCACCTTCGTGCTCCACTCCTTCGCCCTCGGGATGCGAATCTGGCTGACGGGCCGGCCGCCGGTGGTAAACCTCTACTCTTCGGCCGTGTTCATCGGATGGGCCTGCGTGCTGGCCGGGCTGCTCCTGGAGCGGCTCCATCGGCTCGGGATCGGCAACCTGGTGGCGGCCGTCGCCGGGGCGCTGACCCTGATGGTGGCCTACGGCCTCGATTCGGGTGACACGATGCATGTCCTCCAGGCGGTGCTCGACACCCAGTTCTGGCTCTCGACCCACGTGATCACGGTCACCCTCGGCTACGGGGCCACGTTCCTGGCCGGGCTGTTCGGCACGGTCAGCATCGTGCAGGGCATCTGGTCACAGGGAACGGGCACGGCCGGCAGCCCGGCCAGCCGCGAGTTCCAGGACCGGCTCTACCGGATGAACTACGGCATCGTCTGTTTCGCCCTGTTCTTCAGCTTCATCGGCACCGTGCTGGGTGGCCTCTGGGCCGATGACAGCTGGGGCCGGTTCTGGGGCTGGGATCCCAAGGAAAACGGCGCCCTGATGATCGTCCTCTGGAACGCGGCGGTGCTCCATGCCCGCTGGGACAAGTGGATCGGCCCGCGGGGCTTCGCCCTGTTTACGATCGGCGGCAACATCATCACCGCCTGGAGCTGGTTCGGCACCAACCAGCTCGGCATCGGCCTGCACAGCTACGGGTTCACCAGCGGCGTGCTCCTGCTCCTGGGGGCCTACGTGGCCAGCCAGCTCGTGCTCCTGGCGGCGGGCCTGGCCTGGGCCCGCGCGGCCGGCCGGGCTGATCACGCCCCGGCCTGAGCCAGGCGGAAGTCCGGCCCGGCCTCGGGTTCCGCCTCGTCCTCGAACTGCCGCTCAGACTCCGGATCCTCCGGGCAAGCTGCCGGCGGCTCCGCTGCAGGCCGCCAGCGGCCGGCCGAGAATCGCTCCACGGCCACCCCGCCGGCAGTGAGAGTGACGGCGATCGCCCCCTCGCCGCCGGTGAGCAGCATCGCCTCCGGGGGGCGGCCGGCAGCGGCCGCGTAGGCCTCCCGGACAAGCGGCCAGCTGCGGCCCTCCCGACCGCTGACGAGCACGTAATGCGGCCGCGTGGCTCGGGCGATGTCGGCCGGCAGGCTCGTGGCCGAGCCGTGGTGGGGCGCTACCAAGACGTCGCACTCCCCCGGTCGGGCCGCCGCAAAGGCCCGCAGCGCCGGCCCTTCGAGATCGCCCGTCAGGAGCAGCCGGCGGCCGGCCGTTTCCACCGCCAGCACGAGGCTCGAGGCATTGTCGCCGCGGACGGTAGCGACTGGCGGCGGGGCCGCGTCGGCCGCGTGCACGACCCGCACCCGCACGAGCGGCTCCAGCGGCAGCGAGTCGCCCGTGCGGGCCGTGCGGAGCGGGATGCCGCGGGCTCGGGCCGCCTCGCGGACCGCGGCCACCGAAGCGGCCCGGAGGGTGAGAAACGATTCCGGCACCACGATCTCCCCGACCCGAAAGCGGGCCAGCAGGCCGGGCACGGCGTTGCAGTGATCGGCGTCGGCGTGGGAGATGACGAGCGTGTCGATCCGCTTGATCCGTTCGCTCCAGAGCAGCCCCTCGAGCGACCGACGGGCGGCGGCCGGTGCTCCCAGGCGGCCCGCGTCGTAGAGAAGGCAGCGGCCGGCGGGGGTGCGAACCACGATCCCGCAGCCGTGACCGACCGCGGCCATCACCACCCGCAGCCCCGGCCCGCCGGCCGGCGGCAGTGCCCAGGCCGCCACGAGGCCGACGGCCGTCCAGCCGGCCGCGAGCGAAGCCCAGGTGGCGGGCCGGCCGAGGAGATCTCGCCGCAGCCACACGAGCCCCGCCGCCAGGAGGGCATACCAGCCGGCCACCCACCAGGCCGGCGGCCCCGCCACCCAGGCATGTCCGCCCGGTACCGCGGCCGCCCAGGAAACGATCGCCTCGATCGCGGCCAAGGCCAGGTCGCAGCCGCCGCCGGCCAGGCTGGCCAGGCTGCTCGAGATCCCCGCCCCGAGCAGGCAGAGAAACCCGCAGGCCATCGCCACCGGCACCAGCGCTGCCACCACGACGTTGATCGCCAGCCCCACCAGGCTGACCATGTGAAACCGGGCTGCCACCAGCGGGGCCGTCGCCAGCCAGACGGCCGCCGCCGCCACGATCGCCCCGCCCAGCCAGCGGCCGGCCGCGCGGGCGGCCTTCTCGGCTGGCGAGCGGCTCCGCTCGATCAGCCGGTCGATCGGGTCGAGCACGGGCGGCCGCTGCAGCACCGCGGCCACGCCCACGAGGATGCCGGTCGAGAGAAAGGAGAGTTGGGCACCGGCCGTGACGACCTCCGCCGGCCGCCAGACAAGCAGCACGATCGCCGCAGCGGCCAGGGAGGTGATCGTCGCCGGCCGGCGGGAGCAGAGCACCGCCCCGCAGGCGATCCAGACCAGGATCGTGGCCCGGACCACAGGGGTGCCGGCCCCGACCAGGAGCATGTAGAGCCCGGTGAGGGCCGCCACCGCGAGAGCCGCCCACGGCCGGGGCAGGCAGGCCGCGCGAAAGAGGCCAAACAGGCCGGCCGCCAGGAGGCCGACGTGAAGCCCGGAGATCGCCAGCACGTGGATCGTGCCGGTGATCACGAACTCCTCGGTCACCTCCCGCGGCAGGGCCTCCCGCTGCCCGAGCAAGAGGGCCGCGGCCAGCGGCGCCCGGCTGGCCGCGATCCGGCTCTCGAGCACGGCCGTCGCCCGGGCTCGGAGCCGATCGATGCCGGCGATCACCGACCAGCGGGCCGGCGGCGCCGTGACCCGCACATATTCCCAGCCGGCCACCCGCACGATCGAGAGGCGGCGGGCGAGGCGGCTGCGGGCCGCGGTGTCGAACTCGCCCGGGTTCAACGCTCGCGGAGGCACAAGTCCCCGGCCGAGGATCCGCACGGCCGCCCCGGCGGTGAGGCCACCGCCTGCCGCGGCCGCGGGCGGCTCCCCGGCCACGATCACGCTCGCCAGGCCCGAGGCCTTCCGCCAGCGGCTGCCGACCCGCACGCTGCTGACTACTACCGTGCAGCCGCAGGCCGGCCCCATGGCACTGGCCCGGCTGGCATCCCCTGCCGGGGGTGGGATGAGGCGGGGAGATTCCACGAGCGTGCCCCGGATTGCCAGCGGCGTGGGAACGTCGGAGAGCCGCCAGGCGAGGTCGTCGCTGGCGAAGAGCGCCGATCGGGCCGCGGACCAGCCCGCCCCGGCGAGGGCTACGGCGGCGAGGATCGCCAGGGCCGCTGGCCGCGGGCAGCCACGCCACGTGAGCAGTCCCCACACAATCAGGGCGGCTCCAGCCGCCGCCCAGCAGGCGATCGGCCAGCCGGCGACTCGATCCCCGGCCCACTGGCCGGCGAGGCAGCCGATGGCGACCGCCACCGCCACGACCACCAGCGGTCGCTCGGGCAGCGGCTCGTGCCGCAGGCAGGGGCAGAGGGCGAGCCTGATCCGGCCGGCGAGGCCCGCCAGGCGGCCAGCCATAGTGGCGAGCGTCTCGCCGCCCCGCGCGAGCGTCTCGCCCGTGGACTCGAGCAGCGGCAGGTCGCGAAGCGTGGGCATTGGCGAAGGGCAGGGCAGGGGGCGAGGAAAAAGGCCGCCACCCTTGAAGGCGAGCAGCACCGCCCTGACCGGCAACGCCGGGTCAGAATTTTTCCGAATCGCCTGCAATCAGCGGTTCGCGACCGATGGATTATCCACGCCGCCGGGCGTGATCACGAGTCCAGAGCATCGCGTGGTACGCCCCGGTCGGGGGTATGTCACTCCGCAAGAAACCGCTCGTATTCGTCGTGGCCGCCGATCCAGTACCAGAAGAACGTGTCTTCTTGAAGCACCGCTAGCGCTCGATAACCTGCTCCGATCCGCACCGACCAGACTTGCCCGCACTTCTTGAAGCGGAGTGACGGATGCCGCGGGTCTCGGCGCCAGAGCCGATATGCGGCACGGGCCCTTCTCTTGATATCCGAAGGGAGGAACTGGTAGGCCGACCAGAAGTCACTCGTTGTTAATGACTTCGTCAAGCGGCTTGGTCCTTCCTTCCGCAATATCGCGCCGCACGCGATCCAGAGCGGGTTGCATCCGACCGCCGGGCAGTGAATCCCGAGCGATCTCCGCATCCCACGAATCAGTCTGACCGAGTTCGAAATCGGCAAGCCAGGACAGGAATTCCTCCCGCTCACTCGCGGGGAGCGACTTCACTTGCTCGGCGATTTGCTCAACGCGGGTCGTCATAACGGCATTCTCGCATCATGGCGTCATCGCAGCAACGGCGTGTCAGGCCGGATAACGCGGGCTGGATTCCGGATCTACGGATGGGATTCCATCTCCAAGCGAAGACCGCTCTTCAGGGAATCAGGGCCGCGATGGATCCCGTCTCCTCCCGACCCGGGCTAGGGGCCGCCGATTTTGCGGGCCTGAAACACCCGCGGCAGGCCGGCCAGATCGGGGAGCGTCGGACCCCGCTCCAGGCCGCCGGTGCCCGCCAGGATCGCCTCCACGTCGGCCGCCACGTTCGGGCCCGCCTCGAGCACGAGCCAGCCGCCAGGCACCAGCCGTTCGGCGGCCGCGGCTGCCAGCCGCTCGATCACCTCCACGCCCCGCGGGCCGGCCACGAGCGCTCCCCGCGGTTCGTGCTCCCGCACGTCCCGCGGCAAGCCCGCAAACTCATCCTCGCGAACGTAAGGCGGATTGCTGACGATCACGTCCCACGGCCCGGCCAGCGGCTCGGCCACGAGGAGGTCGCTCTCCACGAAGCTGATCCGCTCGGCCAGCCCATGCCGGGCCGCGTTGGCCCGGGCGACCTCCAGGGCCTCAGCCGAGATGTCGCTGGCGAACACCGTCGCCTTGGGCAGCTGCCGGGCGAGGGCCACCGCGATCGCCCCGCTGCCGGTGCCCACGTCCACGATCCGGGGGGCGGCCGCCGTGCGACAGAGGTCGAGCACCCGCACCACGAGCCCCTCGGTCTCGGGCCGGGGCACGAGCACCGCCGGCGAGACGGCCAAGGGCAGCGAGAAGAACTCCTTCGTGCCGACCAGGTAGGCCACCGGCTCGCCGGCCCCGCGGCGGCGGACCAGCTCCCGAAACCGGGCCCGCACCTCCTCGGCCACCGGCTCGTCGAAGGCGGGGTAGAGCATGATCCGCGGGCAGCCGCGGACGAACGCCAGCAGCACCTCGGCGTCGAGCCGGGGCGATTCGCTCCCCTTGCCCCCGAGCCACTCGGCGGTCCAGGCAAGCAGCCGGCCCACGGTCCATTCGGTGTCGCTCATGCGGGCTCCGCCCGGGCTGCGGCCGGCGGGGAGGCCATCTCCCGCCGGCGGGCCTCCCGGGCATGGCGGTCGATCGCCTCGACCACCAGACCCAGCCGGCCGGCCATCACCTGGTCGAGCGTGAAGCTCTCGTTGATCCGATGGTCGGTGACCCGGTTCTGGGGAAAGTTGTAGGTCCGGATCCGCTGGCTGCGGTCGCCCGATCCGACGAGCCCCTTCCGCTCGCTCGACCGCTTCTCGTGCTCGATCCGCCGCTCGTGCTCGTAGAGGCGGGTCTTGAGCACCCGCAGCGCCTTGGCGAGGTTCTTGTGCTGGCTCTTCTCGTCCTGGCACTGGACGACGATCCCGGTGGCCAGGTGGGTGAGCCGGACCGCCGAGGCGGTCTTGTTGACGTGCTGCCCCCCCGGGCCACTGGCGCAGAACAGATCCTTGCGGTAGTCGTCGGGGGAGATCGAAACCTCCACGTCCTCCGGCTCCGGCAGGACCGCCACGGTGGCGGCCGAGGTGTGGATCCGCCCCTTGGTCTCGGTGTCGGGCACCCGCTGCACCCGATGGCCGCCGCTCTCGTGCCGCAGCGTGCGATAGACCCCCGCCCCCGACACCCCCAGGATCAGCTCCTTGAAGCCGCCCAGCTCGGTGGGGCTGGCGTCGAGCAGCTCGAAGGCCCAGTCCTGCTCGGCCCCGTAGCGGCGGTACATCTCGTAGAGATCGCGAACGAACAGGGCCGCCTCGTCGCCGCCCGTGCCGGCCCGCAATTCGACGATGCACCGCCCGCGGTCCACGTCCTCGTCGTCGGAGCAGAGGTCGGTGAGCTCCTCCCACTCCGCATCGCGGCGGGCCTCCAGCTCCGGCAGCTCGGCCCCGGCCAGGGCCCGCAGCTCCGGGTCAGCCTCGCGGCCCAGCTCCTCGAGCTCGCCGATCTGCCGCTCGACCGCGAGGAAGCCGCGATACTTGAGCGCCAGCCGGGCGAGCGAGCCGTGCTCGCGGGCCACCGCCGCCATCCGCTGGCTGTCGGCCAGCACGGCGGGATCGGCCATGGACCGCTCGAGTTCCTCGAACCGGGCGAGCTTCGTGTCCAACAGGTCGCGCATGGATCACCGCGGCAGCCGCGGCAGGGGGCCAGGTGGCGTCAGGACGCCGGCGCCCCGGCGGCCTTCTTCTTCTTGAGGCTCGCGTAGCCGGCCCCGGCGAACTTCGTCTTGAACTTCTCGATCCGGCCGGCGGTATCCACGAACTTCAGCTTGCCGGTGAAGAACGGGTGGCAGACGTTGCAGATGTCGACCTTGATCTCCGGCACGGTGCTGCGGGTGGCGAAGGTGTTGCCGCAGCCGCAGCGGACGACGGTGTGGATGTAGTTGGGGTGGATGCCGTCTTTCATGGTCGCAGTCGCGGAGTCGAAGGGTCGGGAACGGGCTTCCGGAAGCGGCCCCGGGGCCGCTTTCCGACAGACTCGAAGTCTACCCCACCCGCCCCCGGTCGGCAATCCTGCCTTTCCCGTGGGGGAGGGGTTGCCCGTGCCATCTCGCCGGACGCTCGCTCTAGGCATCCTGCGGCGTTCAGGTGGATCGATCTGCTCTCCGCCGCACGCACCGTCCCCTGGCTCGCGCCAGGGGTTTTTATGCGCCTCACGCAAGTCCACCCGGCCGCTGCCCGCGGATCCCAAAGAAACCCCGGGCGCTAGCCCGTGGACGGTGGGAAAGACAACCACCCCGCCCCCTATGCCCCAGACCCCACGCCGCCACCCACACCGCAGACCCACCCGGCACGCCGGCCAACTCCTACAACCCCGGGTCGCGGGTGAGCCGGTCGGCCTGGAGGCGGCTGCCGAAGCGTTGGGGCGAGCCGTCTTCCCGGAGGAACACCGCCGCCTCGGCCGGCTTGCCGAGGCCCACCAGGGCGGCGGCCAGGTTGACCCGCGCTGCGTCGGTCCAGCGGCTGTCGGGGGCTGCCTCGAGCGTCATCCGCCGGAGGTAGTCTTCGGCAGCGGCAAACTCCCCCTCGGAAAGCATCACAAGACCGAGCCAGTAGGTGGCGTCTTCCTTGATCCGCCCCAGCCGGCGGTTGATCGCCGCGGCCTGCTCCTCGGGCAGCGAGGCCACCGCGTCGGCGATCATCCGCCGCGAGGGGCGGGCCGCTAGGTAGGCCGCCTTGGCGCCATCTGGGCCGGCGAAGTCGCCGCGAAACTCCCGCACGCGGCCGGCGAAGAGCGGCCGAAAGAGCCGTGTGCCGCCGGGCATCGGCAGGGGTACCTCCAAGGGGCCCAGCTCGTCGGCCAGGGCTGGCCCCGCGAGCGAACGGCGGGCCAGGGTCTCCCAGGGAAAGGCCCACAGGCCCCGGCTGGCCTGCTCGCCGCCGGGGATCGCGAGGGCGGCCCGGTTCGCCACCGCCGTGGCATCCACCGCCACCTGCACGCCATGCCGCGGGCCGAGCTCGCCTGCCAGCCGGGCCATCCGCGACGCGAGCGTCCAGGGATCGGCGACCACCAGGATTCCAAGCGTGCCCAAGTCGGATGCCTTCACCGGATAGGCCCGCTCGGGCAGCGAAAGGGCCTCGAGGATCGCCGGCTCGGCCGCCGCCTGGCGGACGGTGGCCACCCCCTCACCCCCCGGCCCCGGCACCGGCATCCCGTAGGTGGGCTCGAAGAGGTAGGCCTCGCCGCCGCTCACGAGGGCCGGCAGCCAGGGCCGCGGCGGCCCGCCCCCGGAGGCCGTCGCCAGCATCACCCCGTCGAGACCGGCCTGCCGCAAGAGCTCGATGAAGATCCAGGCCCGCTGCGGCCCGCTGCCGCGGCCGGCCAGCATGATCTCACCCGGCAGAAACCAGCGGCTGCCAGGAGCCTTGTCGCCGGGCACCATCGGCGGATCGCTGACGGCCGCCAGCGACCGCACGGTCCAGGCAAACAGGGCCACCGCCAGCTCCAGATCAGTGGCGCCTTGTCCCCGGCAGGTGGCCGCCACGTCGGCCAGCCACTTCCGATCGCGGATCGCAATCACGTCGCCGGCGGCGTCGAACATCTCCCGATCGAGGATGGCCGCCGCGGCCTGGCGGAGGCCGGCGGGCAGCGTCTCGAGGAGCGGCTCGGGTTGGGGGGCGGGGGCCGCCCCGGCAGCATGGCTCCACTGCACGAGCCGATCGAAGACCTGTTCGCCGCCGCGGGCCTCGTCGTAGCGGTCGAGCGACCCCAAGACGGAAACGGCGCCGGCGAGAAGTTGCTCCCGCATGGCCCGCGTGGCGGCGGCCGACGACGCCGCCTGTTGCCGCTCGCCGGCCGGCGCCACCGAGCGGGGCTGCGGGGCCCCGCAGCCGGCGGTCACCAGGCACACAAGGCTCACGGAGATCAGGCAGGCAACGGTCCACACGGCCGCCGGCGGCGATCGCCGCGGGCTCCTGCCGCCGCCATGATCCTGCCGGCGAGGGGCGACTCCGCACCCGCCACGAGCCACGGAAGCGGTCATGCCCGCTCCCCGGCCAGCCGGGCCTCGTGGATTCGTAGCACCCGCTCGAGTACGCCGGCGAGGGCCTCGAGCGGCACCATGTTGGCTCCGTCGCTGGGGCTCGAGTCGGGATCGGGGTGGGTCTCGAAGAACACGCCGTCGATCCCCACCGCGGCCGCGGCCCGGGCCAGCGGTTCGACGAGCTCGCGATCGCCCCCGGTGGCTTCCCCGAGGCTGGCCGGCCGCTGCACCGAGTGGGTGGCGTCGAAGATCACCGGCACGCCCAGCGACCGCATCACCGGCAGGCCGGCAAAGTCGTTGACCAGCCGGCCGTAGCCAAAGAACGTGCCCCGTTCGCAGAGCATGATGTCGGAGCAGCCGCCGGCAAGGAGCTTGGCCACGGCATGCCGCATGTCGGCCGGGGCCAGGAACTGTCCCTTCTTGACGTTCACCGCCCGGCCGGTGGCGGCCGCGGCCAGGAGAATGTCGGTCTGGCGGCAGAGGAAGGCGGGGATTTGCAGGAGATCGCAGACTTGGCCGGCGGCGGTGGCCTGCTCGGGAAGGTGCACGTCGGTGGTGACGGGGAGGCCGGTCTGCTGGCGAACCCGCTCGAGCACCCGCAGCCCGTCGTCGATGCCGGGCCCGCGAAAGGCCGTGCCGCTGGTGCGGTTGGCCTTGTCGAACGAGGCCTTGAACACGACCTGAATCGGCAGCCGGGAGGCAAGCTCGGCCAGCGTCGTGGCGATCGCCAGGCAGAGCGACTCCTCCTCGATCACGCATGGACCGGCGATCACGAGCAGCGGCTCACCCGGCCCGCAGCGATGGGGCCCGATCAGGGCCGGGAGGTGCGGGGTCACGGGGGGTGGGCTCCGGGGGAATTTGAGAGACGGGAATTGTTCCAGCCACGACTTCAGTCGCACGCTTCCTGCGATCATAGCGGGCGGGCCAATCGGGCCCGTGCCCTGCGGCCTGTGGCGGCGCCGGCTGCCGCGGCAAAATGCGGCGCTGCGTTGCAAAATGCCCCGCGCCGGCTGCCGCCAGCCCGCGGCCGTCGCAGACTGCGACAGCCAGGCGGATTGCTCGCGAACCGGGGCTTCGGCCGCCCCGGACACGATGTGCCAGCGGCGTCGAGGCGAGCATGGCACCCAATCATCGGCCGCGCGGCGTTTGGCACGGGACGTGCTGCTTCATTCTCATGCCGAGGATTTCCGGTCCTCGGCAGACCCATTCCTTGATGAAGGCGGGGTCTCCGGCTTCTCCCGGGCGTGCGGTCGCCTTGCCCCTGACCCGCACTCCCATTGGCAGGATGCACCTGCCGAGCCGGGGGCCCCGCCTCCTGTTTTTCGGGGCCAGGAGCCGTGTGCCGGGGGCCGCGGCTTGACTGGTGGCCGATTCCTGCGCTAGTTTGGGGGGCTTGGCGACCGCTTCGGCCAGGCCCCGGGCGGCCGGTGAAAGCCGGGCGAGCGGTCACGCCAGCGTAGCTTCAATTGGCAGAGCACCGCATTCGTAATGCGGGGGTTGCGGGTTCGCCTCCCGCCGCTGGCTCTGGTTCTCGGTTCCGGATTTTTTGGAGACATGCAGTCGATGGCAGCTACCGCCACCCTGGACATTCGCGAAGTCATCACCGGAAACGGCCCCTTCGGCCCCGCCGAAGTGCGGGCCATTACCGAGGCCCTCGGCGCCGACCCGACGGTCCACCGCGAACTGCGGGATGCGGTCCGGGAACTGGAGGGGATCAGCGATCGCAGCCCGGCGGCCTCGGTGCGGCTGGGCGTCTGCCAGCGGCTCCTCGGCCGGGCCGAGCAGGCGATCGAAACGCTCCGCAACGCCGACGGCGGAGCCCTGGCGCTCTTCCATCAGGGCCTGGCCCACGCGGCCCACGACCTCCACGACAAGGCCAGCGAACTGTTCGAGTCGGCCCGCAAGGCGGGCTATGACGCGGCCGCCTGCGTGGCGGCCAAGGCGGAGTCGCTCCGCAAGGCCGGCAAGGGAGACGAGGCCCGGGCCGAACTCGACTCGCTCGGCGACGACAAGGCCGCTCATTCGGCCGATTACTGGGCCGCCAAGGCGACGCTTGCCGACGAGACCGGCAGTCCGCCGGCCGAGGTCGCGGAGTTGCTCGAGCGGGCCCTGGCGGCCGACGCCGGCCATCCCGCGGCCCTGTTCATGCTGGGGATGATGAACGACAAGTTTGGCAACGACGACGAGGCGATCAGCTGCTACGAGCGGTCGCTGGAGCGGTATCCGGCCCACGTCGGCAGCCTTGTGAACCTCGGCCTCCTCTACGAGGACCGCGATGACTTCGCGAAGGCCCAGCGGTGCTACAAGCGGGTGTTGGAGGTCTTCCCCGCCCACGACCGGGCCCGGCTGTTCCTCAAGGATTCATCGGCTTCCAGCGACCTCAAGAAGGACGAACTGGATCTCCGCAACCGCGATCGGATCGAGCAGGTGCTCAGCCTGCCAGTCACCGACTTCGAGCTTTCGGTGCGGAGCCGCAATTGCCTCCAGAAGATGGGGATCCACACCCTCGGCGACCTGGCCCGGACCACCGAAGATGAGATCCTTGCCAGCAAGAACTTCGGCGAGACCAGTCTGGTCGAGATCCGCGACATGCTGGCCAGCAAGGGGCTCTCGCTCGGCCAGTTCGCCGAGCCCGGCTCGGCCCCGGTCGCCGCCGAGCCCGAGCCCGAGCCGGTCGAGCCCTCGGCCGACGAGCAGGAAATTCATGGCCTCCCGATCGGCGAGCTCAACCTCTCCGTGCGGGCCCGCAAGTGCACCACCAAGCTCGGCATCAACACCATCGGCGACCTCGTTCGCCGGACCGCCGAGGATCTCTTGGAGTGCAAGAACTTCGGCGTCACGAGCCTCAACGAGGTCCGCGAGAAGCTCTCCGAGCGGGGCCTCAAGCTCCGCGGCGAGTAGGCGGGGCCGTAGCCGCGGGTTGACCCGCCGCCACGGGGCGGCCGGTTTGCCGAGCGAATTTCGCAGCCCCGGTTGGCGAAACGTAGCCGCGGGTTTTGAACCCTGCGGACAGCGGGGCGATGCCAACCGAAAGCGGCGGCACTGGAAACGCACCGCCAACTGGCCGGCGGGATGCACAGGCTTCGCCTGCCCGCAGGGTCATCCCGCCGCTACGTGGGGCAGGGATGTGGCCGGCACGGGACCTGGCCAGCGGGCGCAAGTGTCCACTGGGAAAGGGTTTATGTGCTGCTGGCGCGGGGCCATTATTTGCTCCGGCCGGGGTTTCTTGGTACTGTCGAATTGTCAGGAAGCCTCGTGGCAGCCCTTCGGGTCGGCCGGGGCTTCCCGCCCCAGGAGCCCCCCGCATGACCGCAGCCAGCCTCAGGGAAAAACCCGTTCGCGATCTTGCCCGGCTGGCGAAACAGCACGGCGTGCAGGGCTGGCACTCGATGCGGAAGGATCAGCTCATCCGGGCCCTTGTCCGCAAGGCCAAGTCGCGGCTGGGCAGCCAGGGGCCCGCGGTCCGCGGCAGCCGCGAGGCGGCTCGGCACGTGCCCGCGGGCGGCCAGCGCGACCCCGAAGTGGCCCGCCGGATCGCCGAGGTCCGCGAGCGGCTGGCGAAGGCCAAGAATCTGGCCACCCGGCCGGAGGGGGGCCGCAGCGGCAAGCCGACCACCCGCGATCGGATGGTGCTCATGGTTCGCGGCCCCCACTGGATCCACGCCTTCTGGGAAGTCACGCCGCGGAGCATCACCCGCGCCCAGGCCGCCCTCGGCCCGGAGTGGCACGCCGCCAAGCCGGTGCTCCGGCTGTTGCAGATGGAGTCGGACCAGCAGGGCTCGCCGTCGGAGCGGGTGATCCGTGAGATCCCCGTCCACGGGGGCGTCAAAAACTGGTTCATCGACATCCGCGAGCCGCTCCGCTGCCGGGTCGAAATCGGCTACCTGGCCCCGTCAGGCCGGTTTCACTCGCTGACCCGCAGCAACGCCGTGACCACGCCGGCCGCCTCGCAGTGCGACACCCTCGACGCCCACTGGGGGGAGATCGTCGATGACTGCGAGCGGATCTACGCGATGAGCGGCGGCTACTCGCCCGAAAACAACAGCACCGAGCTCCAGGAACTCTTCGAGGAGCGGCTCCAGCGGCCGATGGGCCGGCCCGCGGCCCAGACGACGCCCCCCGAGCCTGAGCCGGCAGACGATCGTCCGATCGACTTCCAGCTCGAGGTGGACGCCGAAATGATCGTCTACGGCGCCACCAAGCCCGAGTCGTACGTCACGCTCCAGGGCGAGCCGGTCAAGGTGCAGGCCGACGGCACCTTCCGGGTGCGGGTCGAGATGCCCAACAAGCGGCAGGTGATCCCGATCATCGCCAGCGCCGCCGACGGCTCGGCCCGGCAGACGGTCGTGCTGGCGGTGGAGCGGAACACCAAGTCGATGGAGCCCTACGGCCGCGACTCAGGCGAGTGGTAGGCGGCTCCGACCGCCGCGAGAATTTCCCTGCTCCAGTGGCCTGCTACACTGAGGCGAGTCCCGCACGGGCTGCGGGGCGATAGGTTTTCTGCCATGTTCGTGCTGCCGTCCACCCATGCCGGTGAGCTCTTAACGAGGCTCGTTGGGGGCCGGAAGAATGTTCTGGCCGCGTGTCAGGCCGGGGCCGACGACTTCGGTCGGCGGATGCCCGGATCACATGCCCCGGAATCCAAGGCACCCCCGTCTTTTTATCAACGAGCTCTCCGCATCTCGTGACGCCACGGCATTGCGGTGGAAAACCTAGCGCCCCCCGGCCCGTGCGGCCCAGGTCGTGAAGGCCTGGGCTGGCGGGCTGCGAAACACCTTGGCGAACGAGTCGTCGAACGCCCCGCCGCCATCGACGAGGGCCACGAGCTGGGCGAGCTTGCCCGCTCCGGCGAGCGAGGTCATGAAGCCGCCGGCAGCATTGGCGACCGCGGCCGGATCGGCATGGCCCGCCAGGAAGTCCTGCGGCGAGCCGAGCTGCTTGACGGCCGGCCCGGCCTCCCGCTTCCAGGCCTGGGCCAGGGGAGCCTTGGGAACCAGCTTCACGGCCACCGCCCGGCCCGCCCCCCGCACGAACCAGGCGGGCAGCCCCCGTCCGGCGAGGGCCGCGGCAGCCAGCTGCTCAGCCACCAGGAGCCGGGTGTCGTCGCCCGAGTCGTCGGCCGATGGCACGAGCATCGCACCGTAGACGACGTCGCCCGACCGGCCGGCATGGCCGGTCAGGCCCCGGGGCCGCTCGCTTCCGAGGATCACCTGCCAGAGGGCCGAATAGTCGAAGGCATTGCGGAAGGCGTAGAGGACCACGCCCCCCTTGAGCAGGCCGTCGCCGCCGCCGAGTTCCTTGGCGACGTCGCCAGCGAGCGACTCAGCCTCGGCGGCGAGGGTCTCGAGCCGGGCCTGGGGCAGGTTGCCGACCAGGAGCAGGCCGGGGCGGCGGACGACCTCCGGCGGGTCGTCGGGGATGACCCGGTCCCAGAGCTTCTCGGCCGCCGCGAATCGGATGCCGGCCAGCTGCTCGCCCGAGAGCCGGGCCGCCCGGCCAGCGGCCGCCACCGCGTCGATGCTCGCCCGCGACGTGAGCAGGTCGATCCGTCCCCCCTGATCGATCCACTTCTCGATGACCGCGATCTGGGCGTCGGAGAGGGGGGGCCGATTGAGCGGCATCCGCTGCCCGTCGATTCCCACCCCCCGGAGCTTCTTGACGAGCAGGCTCTCGGCCCCCTTGCCGGGCACGATGGCCGGGCCGCCGCGGCCTCCCTTGACGAGCGTCTCCAGACTCGTCATCCGCAGGTTGGCCTCGGCCGTCTGCTCGCCGTGGCAGGTGCCGCACTGGTCGAGCAGGAGCGGAGCGATCTCGGTGGAGAAGGCGACGTCGCCTGGCTTGAGCGGCACCGGCTGGGCGGCCGGCATGACCGGCGGGGCCGGCGGCTGGGCCGCCGCGGCTCCCCGGGCCACGAGTTCCAAGCCGGCGGCAGGATCGGCGTCGCAGGTGGCGCCGCTGTCGATCCAGGCCATCAGCATCCCCACCTCGTCGGGCGAAACGCGGCCGCCCCCGCGAGGCATGTCGCCCGAGAGGATCACCTCCACCAGCCGGCTGGCATTGCCGGTCCCCTTCTGCACCATCCCCGACCGCATCAGGGCCTCGTAGGAGGCCATCTGGAAGTTGCCCCGCCGGCCGCTGACGTGGCAGCCACCGCAGCTCTTGACGAGCAGCGGAGCGACCTGGCGGGTGAAGGAGACGCCGGCGGCCGGCTGCGGCCGGCCAGCGCCGCCAGGCCGTCCCACCGGAGCAGCGGCTCCCGCGGCGGACCCTGGAATCTCGAGGGCCGCCACGTCCAGGCCGGCCTTCTCGAGCGCTCCCCGCGCCGCAGTGGCCTTGTCGGACAGGATCCTGAAGGCCGCGGTCGGCCGGCCTTGCATCGCTCGCAGCCCCTCGATCGCCGCGGCCAGCGAGGCGGCCGCCTCGTCGGGCTTGCCCGCCTTCAAGAGCGTGGCCACCGCGTCGACCTGAGTGCGGATGTCCTTGGGGGTCGCCTGGGCCAGGGCCTGCGACACGGCCACGAGCAGTCCACCGATGACCAACGGCAGCCAGCGGATCACACGGTGAGCTCTGGACATGCCGCTCCCTTTCAGCCTGGTGGTGGTTCAGGATCGAAATCAGGTCGCTGACGCCGCCCCCGCCAGGCCCGACGCTCGTGCCGCCAGCGGCGGTGGACTCGGCGGCGGCCCCGCCATCGTTCGTCCTGCCGCGTCAGGGCGACCAGCCCC
>CAYRNG010000353.1:0-7909 GCA_964425395.1 uncultured Candidatus Kuenenia sp.
GATCTTCTGCCGCCCGGCATCGACGGCATCGTCTTCCTCGCGGACCTGGCGGGCGAGTTCCGGGCGACCGTTGACGACGGCGTCGAGGCACTGCTTGACCATCTCCTGGGCCTGCATCGCCATCGAGCGGAGCTCGGGCGGCAGCTCGACTGGCGGGCAGTCGGCCAGCTGGGACACCCGCTTGGCGATGTTCTTGGCGAGGCCCCCCCTTCGCTCGAGGTCATTGTTGATCTTGAGCACGGCCACCACGAACCGCAGGTCGGCCGCCACCGGCTGGTAGAGGGCGAGAATCTTGAGGCACTCCTCCTCGACCTCGACCTCCATCCGGTCGATCTCCTCGTCGCTGGCCATCACCCGCTGGGCCAGGGCCGCGTCGCGGTTGATGAGCGCCGTGATCGACTTCGAGATCGCCTCCTCGACGAGGGTGCCGACCTGCAGGATCCGCTCCTTGAGGCTCTCGATCTGCCGCTCGATGTGACGGGTCATGGGAAGGAGGCCCCGCGGGCCAAGGGCGGCTCGGCTCAGCCGAACCGGCCGGGGACGTAGGCCTCGGTCTCGGCGAGCACGGGCTTGGTGAAGATGTCAGTGGTGGGGCCGTACTCGATCAGCCGGCCCAGGTACATGAAGGCGGTGTAGTCGCTCGAGCGGCTGGCCTGCTGCATGTTGTGGGTCACCATCAATACAGAGTAGCGGCCGCGGAGCTCCTGGATCAGGTCCTCGATCTTGCCAGTGGCGATCGGGTCGAGGGCCGAGCACGGCTCGTCGCGGAGCAGCACCTCCGGCTCGGCGGCGATCGCCCGGGCGATGCAGAGCCGCTGCTGCTGGCCGCCCGAGAGCCCCAGGCCGCTGTCCTGGAGGCGGTCCTTGACCTCGTCCCAGAGGGCCGCCCCGCGGAGGCTCGCCTCGCAGACCTCGTCGAGCACGCCCCGGTTTCGCTCGCCGTCGATCCGCAGCGCGTAGACGACGTTCTCGTAGATGCTCATCGGAAAGGGATTGGGCTTCTGAAACACCATCCCCATCCGCTTGCGGAGCTCGATCACGTCCATCCGGGGATCGTAGATCGAGTCGCCGCTGAGCCGCATGTCGCCGGTGATCCGCACGCTCTGAACCAGGTCGTTGAGCCGGTTGACGCTCCGCAGGAGGGTGGACTTGCCGCAGCCGCTGGGGCCGACCAGGGCCGTCACCTTGCCGTGCGGGATCGGCATCGTGATCCGGTGGAGGGCCTGCTTGGAGCCATACCAGAGGTTGAACCGATCGATCTCGAGCACCGGCCGCTCGGCCAGCACCCGCGGGTGCACCTCGGCCTCGACCTCGAAGCCACGGGCCACCGCCAGGAGCCGGTCGGCCGGCGGCGTCGGGGCGGGGGGCTCAGGTTCGCGTTGGGTGGCGGCCTGCATGGCTGCTTCTCCGGCATCGATGTGACAGAAGTGTACCCGCTGGACTCAGAACTGCTGGGCCTCGAACCGCCGCCGGAGCCGCGACCGCAGCCAGATGGCGGCGATGTTCAAAAGCGCGATGATTGCCACCAACAGGAACGTGATCGTGAACACCAGCGGCTGGGCGGCCTGGCTGTCGGGGCTCTGAAAGCCGACGTCGTAGATCAGGTAGGCCAGGTGCATGAACTCCCGCTCCGGATGGATGAACGGGAAGCTGCCGTCCACCGGCAGGTCGAGGGCCAGCTTCTTGACCCCCACCAGCATCAGGGGCGCCACCTCGCCGGCCCCGCGGGCCATCGCCAGGATCAAGCCGGTCATGATCCCCGGCAGGGCCCGGGGCAGCACGATCCGCCGGATCGTCTGCCACTTGCCCGCTCCGCAGGCGTAGGAGCCCTCCCGCATCGAGTTGGGCACCGCAGCGAGCGCCTCCTCAGTGGCCACGATCACCACCGGCAGGGTCAACAGCGCGAGCGTGAGCGAGGCCCAGAGCAGGCCGCCGGTGCCGAACACCGGCTGGCCGTCGGCCACCAGGCTGGCCTTGAAGAACACCTCGTCGATCCCGGCCCCCAGGCCGTAGCAGAAGAATCCCAGCCCGAAGGCGCCGTAGACGATGCTCGGCACGCCGGCCAGGTTGTTGATCGCCACCCGGACGGCTGCCGTGAACGGTCCCTGGCCGGCATACTCGCGGAGGTAGAGGGCGGCCAGGACGCCGAACGGGGCCACCAGCACCGCCATGATCAGCGTCATCACGACCGTCCCCCAGATCGCCGGGAAGACGCCGCCGGCGCTGTTGGCCTCGCGGGGGTCGTCGGCCAGAAACTCGCCCCACCGGGAGGCATACAGGCCCAGCCGGCCACCGAGGCCGATGCGATTGGGCTGCCAGGCCCGCACGATCCCGTCGAGCGGCAGCCGCACGCTCCCCCCCCCGGCCGTCTCGAACTCCACCGCCCAGCCAGCGTTCTCCGCCCGCAGGGCCGCCGCCTCGGCCGCCAGCCTCCGATCGGCGCGGGCCACCTCCCCACCGACCCGCTCCGCGGCGGCGGCCGCCGCCTGCTCCGCCGGGCTGCCCTCCCCCGCCTTGAGCCGGGCCGACACGACCGCCAGCCGAGCCGCCCGCAGCCGCCGCTGCTCCGCGCCCCGTTCGACCCGGTCGATCCGCATCGCCTCCCGCCAGCGGCGGCGGGCCGGAGGATGCTCCCGTTCGTAGGCGGTCCAGGTCTCGGCCGGCCCGGAGGCGACGGTCTCCTCGCCCCTGACCAGCCGCCGCGGAAAGCCGTGTAGCCGACCCCCCTCCTGCCGCTCCACGACCGTCGCCCACTCCGGCCGGCCCGTGCCGCGAATGGCCGCCTCGTCGAGCCACTCGAAGCTGGCCCCGTTCTCGGCCTGGCCCGCGGTCCGGAGGAGGAGCCGGGCCGGATGGCCGCCGGCCTCGGCCGTCGGGGGCCGGGCCCGCTCCCGGTTGGTCACCTCGCCAAGCAGCTGCCGGCCGTCAGCCAGATCCACGAGCTCGAGGGGCACCGGCCAGAAGGTGGCGGCCCCCCGCACGGCGATGAAGGCCAACAGGCCGACGATCATCGCGATCGCGATCGCCAGGCAACCAGCTGTCAGCCACAGCCAGGGCTCGCCGTGGGCGGCCAGACTCGCATGGCGGCTGCCTGTCCGCCGGTAGCGAAACTTTTCAGAGCTCATGCGATCGCCTCCGGAACCGCTGCCGGACCAGTTCGGCGGCGGTGTTGACCACGAACGTGATCGCGAAAAGGGCCAGGGCCGCCAGGAACAAGACGCGGTAGTGGGTGCTGCCCCGGGCCGCCTCGGGCAGCTCGGTGGCGATCGCCGCGGAGAGCGTCTGGAAGCCGTTGAACAGGTTCCAGCTCACCAGCGGCGTGTTGCCGGCCGCCATCAGCACGATCATCGTCTCGCCGACGGCCCGGCCGAGGCCGATCATCACCGCCGAAAACAGGCCGCTGGCCGCCGCCGGCACGATCACGCGGACGGCCGTCTGCCAGGGGGTGGCCCCGGCCCCGAGCGAGGCGCTCCGCAGGTGCTCGGGCACGCTCGCCAGGGCGTCGTCGGCGATCGTGAACACCAGCGGGATGATCGCGAAGCTCATTCCGACCGCCACGACCAGGGCGTTTCGCTGCACGTAGGTGCCGAACAGCCCCCCTCGGGTCTCGAGCCGAATCGCGTCGAGGAACACCGCGGCCGCCACCGCCAGGCCGACCGCCAGGACCACACCCCCGGCGAACACCACGAGCGCCGCGAGGGCCGCCCGGGAGCGGCTCCAGTCGGCGGCCGTGGCCCGCAGCCAGGGGCTCACGACCCGACCCACCAGCCAGGCCGCCGCCAGCGCCGCCACGGGCAGCGTGGCCACCACCCAGCCGCCGAAGCCGCCGCCGCTGCCGTCGAGCCAGCTCCGCACGTCGCCGCCGAACAGCAGCCGCTCCACCAGCGGCGCGGCGGCCCGCGAGGCGGCCAGCCCGGCCGGCAGGGCCACGGCCGCCACGACCGCAAACCGCCAGCCGGCCAGCCGCAGCCGGGTGGCATCCGGGAGCAGCTGCCAGAGGTGGGCCGCCGCCACGAGCACCAGCGGCACGACGAAGAGGCCCGTCAGCACGGGCATCAGGATCCGCTCGAGCAAGGGGGCGA
Source organism: uncultured Candidatus Kuenenia sp. (assembly GCA_964425395.1). Taxonomy (GTDB): domain Bacteria; phylum Planctomycetota; class Planctomycetia; order Pirellulales; family UBA1268; genus QWPN01. Next base: position 4,083 of record CAYRNG010000353.1, read on the forward strand.
ACACGAGCCCGGCGATGAAGCCGAGCACCACGCTCGGCAGGCTGGCCATCATCTCGATCGTGGGCTTGATCCGGGCCTTCCAGGCGGGCTGCATGAACTGGCTGGCGTAGATCGCCGCCAGGATGGCGATCGGGGTGGCGAACAGCATCGAATAAAGCGTGGCCTTAAGGGTGCCGAAGATCAGCGGCACGAGGCCGAACTTGGGCTCGAACGACTCATGGCCGGTGGTCGCCCAGGCATGCACCGGGCCGGGGTAGTTCTCATACCAAGTGGGCCCGAGGAGCGTGCGGAGCGTGATCTCGGGGGAGCCGGGATCGATCGAGAAGGCGGCGAGCCCTTCCGGCCCGGCGGCCAGGAGCCGGTGCTCGCGGGCCGCGATCGCCAGCTGCACCTGCCCGGTCGGCGGCACGGCCGCTGCGACCTCGGCGACCCGCCGGGCCGCGGTGGACTGAAGCAGGCGGATCCGACCGCTCGCATCGGCGGCGGCGAACAGCCGCGAGCGAGGGGAGGCGGCCAGGGCCCGCACGCCGCCGCCCGGCCCGTCGGCTCCGGGAAACTCGCGGGCCACGAGCGTGGCCAGGCCGTCGGCCGCGGTGGCCGCCGGGCTGCGGGAGACGAACAGCACCCGCAGGCCGCCTTGGGCATCGCCAATCGCCAGGGCCGTGCCCCCGAAGAGCCGCTCGACGGCGGTCACCCGGATGGTTTCCGGGCCGCGAGCCGAGCCCGTCACCCGGAACGATTCCCTGGCCACCGGTGCCTCGAGGTCGCGGATGTCGTAGCGGCGGCCCCGCCCGTCGGCGGCCACGAGAAACAGCTGGTCGCCCAGTTCGGCCACCCGCACGAAGCGGGGCTCGAAGCCAGCCGTCGGCTCGATCGTGCCGCCGAAGGAGCTGGTGACGTGCTCGTCGGTGAGCAAATTCCAGTGGCGGCTGACCCGCTCGAGCCGCACCCGGCCGGTGGCGTCGAGGGCGGCCACGAGCGTGCCGGAGGAAAGCATCCCGGCCGAGTCGATCGCCAGGTCGATGTCGATGACCGGGCTGCCGGCCCCGCCGGCGGCGGGCTCGAACTCGGCCACGAGGCTGACCCGGGCGTAGTGGCCGTTGAGACCCCGGATGATCGCGGCATTGTCAGTGGCTGCGGCGGTGCCAGGAGCGAGGGTGCGGGCCTCGGGCGGAAGCTCGTCGGGATCGACGTAGACTGTTTCCAGACCCAGCCGGCCGACCCCGAAGCTGCCGTCAGCGAAGCCGACCGCCGCCGCCGTGCCGCCGGGGATGACCCGCACGACCGTGCCCCCGGCCAGGCCGGCCGCGGCCGCCGGCAGGGTCTGCACGGTGCGGCCATCGGCCAGGGCTACGAGTTGCAAGTCGCCGCTCACTTCCCCGGCGGCTGTAGCGGGCAGGAGCCAAGCCACGGCGCCGGCCTCGTCGGTGCCCAGGGCGGCCAGGCCCGCGGCCTCGGGCAGAGCCGCTCGCGCGGGCCCGTCCTCCCCGGCCGGGAGGATCCTCTCGAGCCGCGCCGACGCGGGGCGGAAGAGGGGCGCCGCCACGGCCACCAGAAACAGCCCCACGAGGAGGACGGCCCCGATCGTGCCGATGCCCCCGAGTGTGATCACCGCCCGGGCGAGGGCATCGCCGGCCCGCACCCGGCCGCTGGCCCGGCGGCGGCGGCGTCCGGTGAAGGTGGCGGGCTGTTCGGTCATCGGGGCAACAACGGCCAAGGGTCAGGGGGCCGCAGCTGAAGACTCTTCCAGCCCGGCCGCCACGAGCGACCGGCGGGCCAGGGCGGGCGTGATCGGCAGGTAGCCGTCCTTGGCGACCGCGGCCTGGCCCGAGCCGCTCAGCACGTAGCGGACAAACTCCCGCCGCAGCGGATCGAGCCGCGTGCCCGGCCGATGATTGACGCTCAACAGCAAGAACCGGGTCAGCGGATACTCGCCCGTGTAGGCCCGCAGCGGCTCGGCGGGCACCAGCCCCGGCCCCCGCAGCCGGATCGGCACGGCCCGCACATCGGCGGTCCGGTAGCCGGCCCCACTGTAGCCGATTCCGAACCGGTCGCTGGCGATCGCCTGGACAACCGCCGAACTGCCGGGCTGCTCCTTGACGGTGGGCTTGAAGTCGCCCTTGAAGAGGGCCACCTCTTTGAAGAAGCCGTAGGTGCCGCTCGAGGCGTTGCGACCGTAGAGGCTGATCGGCCGGCTCCGCCACTCGCCGGCCAGGCCGAGGTCGCCCCAGGTGCGGATGTCGTCGCGGAGGCCCCCCTTGCGATTCTTGGAGAAGATGGCGTCGATCTGCTCGAGCGACAGCGACTCCAGCGGGTTGTCGCGGTGCACGAAGATCACGAGCATGTCGATCGCCACCGGCAGGATCGTGGGCGGATAGCCATACCGCTCCTGGAAGGCGTCGATCTCGGCCGGCTTCCAGTCGCGGCTCATCGGCCCGAAGCTGCAGGTTCCCTCCATCAGGGCCGGCGGCGCCGAGGCAGAGCCCTTGCCCTCGATCCCCTCGCGGACGTTGGGGTAGAACCGCTTGAACCCCTCGGCCCAGAGGGCGACCAGGTTGTTCATGGTGTCGGAGCCGACACAGGTCAGCGAGCCGGCCACCTCGCCGGCGGCCCGGGTGTAGGCCGGCAGAGCGGCCACCTCCGGGGGCAGATTCGTCGGCCCGGCCGCCGGGGCCGGGCCGCCGACGGCGACCCCTGCGAGGAGTGCCAGCAGGCCGGCCGCGGGAGCCCGAACCGGGAGGGGCAGCGGCAGGCGGGGGAAGTGGGGCACGGGCTGACTTCCGCCGGCGGCACGGTCGAGCAGGGCGGGCTATCCCGCCGCCTCCGCGAAGGTTATAGCCACCGATTGTGAGCGTTTCGTGAGGGCCTACGGCGGGGCGAAGCCGCGGCGCATCGTGTTCTCCGTCACCGTCCGCGGCACGGTGAACTGGAGGAGATACTCGGGGCCCCCCGCCTTGCTGCCGATTCCGCTCATCCGGTAGCCGCCGAAGGGCTGGCGGTGGACGAGCGCCCCGGTAATCCCGCGGTTGAAGTAGATGTTGCCGGCCGCGAGGCTCTCGGCCGCCTGCCGCAGCCGGGCGGGGCTGCGGGAGTAGACGCCGGCGGTGAGGGCGTAGTCGGTGGCATTGGCAAGCTCGAGGGCGTGCCCGAAGTCGCGGGTCCGGAAGACCGCGAGCACCGGCCCGAAGATCTCCTCCTGGCCGAGCGGACCGGCTGGATCGACATCGGCGAATACGTGCGGGCCCACGAACCAGCCGGCCTCGGCAAGCCGGCCCACGTCCACCGCCGCGACCACGCGGCCGGTGCGGTGGCCGATCTCGATGAACGACCGAACGCGGTCGCGGGCCTCCTCGTCCACCACCGGCCCGACCCGCGTGCCCGGATCGGCGGCCGGGCCGACCCGGAGGCTCTTCACCGCCTCGGCCAGCCGGGCCACGAAGGCGTCGTGGACGTGGTCGAGCACGATCGCCCGCGAGCAGGCCGAGCACTTCTGGCCCTGAAAGCCGAAGGCACTGGTCACGACGCCGGTCACCGCCTCGTCGAGGTCGGCGTCGTCATCGACGATGATCGCGTTCTTGCCGCCGAGTTCGGCGATGACCTTTTTGATCATCCGGCCGGCAGCCAGCGGCGGGGCCGAGTCGGAGGGCCCGCGGGTTGGAAACCCGCGGCTACGGGGAGTCGCATCAGGCGCCAGCGGCGGGGGGGCGGCGGGGGGGCCCCCGGGTGGGAAACCCCCGCCCCCGTGCACGCCGCCTTCGTGGCCCGGCTCGCCGAGGCGGTCAAGAGCCCCGGGGGCGGCCCGGCCGAGGATCCGGGCTCCCGCCTCG
>CAYRNG010000354.1:0-2533 GCA_964425395.1 uncultured Candidatus Kuenenia sp.
CCAGCCGCGGATGCTCGAGCCGTCGAAGCCGAGGCCGTCCTCGAAGGTTTCCTCCTCAAGCTTGCCGACGGGAACCGTGAAGTGCTGCCAGGCACCGAAGAAATCGGCGAATCGCAGGTCGACGGCCTTGACTTCCTTCTCGCGGCACATCGCGAGCACTTCACGCGGCTTCATGGGGGGCTCCTGGGGGGAGCCACCATGATACGTCCCGTCAGCCGAGCGTCGCCTGCCAGCCGTCGGCCGCCGGCTCGAGCCGCAGCCGGCCGCTCAAGATCCCGCCGGCGAGGTCGAAGGTGGCCCCGGCGGCCGCCGCATACCTGCCAGCATCCACCCGCCGGGCGAAGCCCCGGCCGCCTGAGACCTCACCGGCGCGGGTGTCGAGCCATTCGAGGCGATGCGGCGGCAACGGCTCGGCCGCCACCGGCCCGCCCCCCGGAGCCGGGATCTCCGCCAGCCGCCAGGTCTGGCAGCTGGCCCCGTCCTCGAGGAGCAGGTCGTAGTGGCGGCCCACGGAATCGTCCGGGTGGCCGGTGTGCTCGAGCAACGCGAATCGCGGCATGGCCTCAGCTCCGTTGCCCGAGATCCGGCCCCGGCCGCCTCAGACCAGGTCGTAGGCCTGCTCGTGGTGCTCGGCGATGTCGAGGCCGCCCCGCTCGATCTCGACCGGCACCCGCATCCCGACGAGCTTGTCCACGATCACGAAGGCCAAGGCCGACACGACCGCGCTCCACACGGCCGTGACCAGGATGCTCTTGGCCTGGGCCCAGACCTGTGAAGCGATCGTCATCTCCGACTCGAGGCCCGCACCGCCGAACTCCGACGCCACGAACACGCCGGCCAACAGGGCCCCGACGATCCCGCCGATCCCGTGCACCCCGAACACGTCGAGGCTGTCGTCGTAGCCGAAGGCATGCTTGACCTTCGTCGCGAAGTAGTAGCAGACGAGGCTCGAGGCGGCGCCGATCACGAGCCCCCCGATCGGCCCGACGCTGCCGCTGGCCGGCGTGATCGCCACCAGTCCCGCCACCGCGCCGGTGGCGATCCCGAGGGCGGAGGCCTTGCCGAGCACGAACACTTCGATCACGCTCCAGACCACCGCCGCGGCGGCCGCGGCGATGTGGGTCACGAGCAGGGCCATGGCCGCCTCCTGGTTGGCCCCCAGGGCGCTACCGGCATTGAAGCCGAACCAGCCCACCCAGAGCATCCCCGCCCCCATCACGGCGAAGGGCAGGTTGTGGGGCCGCATCACCTCTTTGGGAAAGCCGCTGCGGCGGCCGATCATGAGGCAGGTGACGAGGCCGGCGATCCCGGCGTTGACGTGCACCACCGTGCCGCCGGCAAAGTCGATCACGCCCCAGTCGTCGAACAGGGCCCCGGCCCCGGCCCAGGCCATGTGGCAGATCGGCAGGTAGGAGAAGGTGAACCAGAGCACCGTGAACAGGACCATGGCCGAGAACCGCATCCGCTCGGCGAAGGCTCCCACGATCAGGGCCGGGGTGATGATCGCGAAGGTCATCTGGAAGGCCACGAACAGCGATTCGGGGATCGTCTCGGTGACCGATTCGAGGGTCACGCCCCGGAGCATCACCTTGTCGAGGTTGCCGATCGCCCACTGCCACTGCTCGCTCCCTTGGCCGAAGGCCAGGCTGTAGCCGTAGGCCACCCAGAGGAGCGACATCACGCCCGCCATGGCGAAGCACTGCACGAGCACCGAGAGCACGTTCTTCGACCGCACGAGGCCGCCGTAGAACAGGGCCAGGCCCGGCAGGGTCATGAACAGGACGAGGGCCGTGGCGACGATGATCCAGGCGGTATCGGCGCCGTTGATCACAGCAGCAGCGGCTTCCGTGGCGGTGGCGGGTTCCATGATGCGAATCTCCTGAGGGGTGTCATCCGTCAATACTCCCCGCCCCCGCCACCGACCTCGGTCCCTGGCAGGGCCAGGGGCTTGGGCTTGTGACGGACCGCCCGGCGGGCATTTTCATCGCGCAGCCGCTCGATGGCGTCTGCCAGGCTCAGGGCGCCTAAGTCGCCGTCGAGCCGATCGCGGAGGCTGACCGTGCCGGCCGCCTCGTCCCGCGGGCCGCAGACGGCCATCAGCGGGATCAAGTCGAGCTGCGCCGCGCGGATCTTGGCGCCGAGCTTCTCGGCGGCCAGGTCGATCCCCACCCTCAGGCCGGCCCCCTCGAGGGCGGCCTTGACCGCCTCGGCATAGGCCGTGGTCTTTTCGCTGACGGGGATCACCCGCACCTGCTCGGGCGCGAGCCACAAGGGAAACGCCCCCGCGAAGTGTTCGATCAGCACGCCCACGAATCGCTCCATGCTCCCCAGCGGCGCCCGGTGGATCATCACGGGGCGGTGCTTGGCGTTGTCGGCCCCGATGTATTCGAGGTCGAACCGCTCAGCGCTCGGCAGGTTGTAGTCGAGCTGCACGGTGCCGAGCTGCCACTCGCGGCCGAGCGAGTCGTTGACCACGAAGTCGATCTTGGGCCCGTAGAAGGCCGCCTCGCCCGGCTCGGGCTCGCAGCCGGGG
>CAYRNG010000355.1:0-11091 GCA_964425395.1 uncultured Candidatus Kuenenia sp.
CCCGCAGGGGACTGTCCCCTTTCGGATGCCGGAGGGGAATGCCCCACTTCGGATGCCGCCGGCGACGGCCGCGCGAGGCGGTCTTCCAGATATGCTCGCAATCGTGACCCGCTCCCGCTCCAACTCGCCCACGGCCAACTCGGCCGGCCTTTCCCCAGAGGACCTGGCCTGGCTCTGGAGCCTCGCCCGCCGACTTCACGCCTGCGACGACATCGCGGCGGCGGAGGCCGTGGCGGCCGAGGCCCGGGCCGAACTCGCCAGCCGGTGCGGCCCGACGCCCCCCGCGGCGGTCGCCAGAGCGCTGGCCGACACCCTCGGCCCGGCGCTGGCAGCGATCCGCGACCGCGACCGGCTCCGCACGCTCGCCGTCCGCGACCCGCTCACGGGGCTGGCCAACCGCCGCGTGCTCGAAGAGGAGCTACCCCGCCAGCTTGCCCGGGCGGCCGACCGGCAGACGCCGCTGGCGATCGCGATGATCGACCTCGACCGGTTCCGCGACTTCAACGAGCGGCATGGCCACCCGGCCGGCGACATCATGCTCCAGTCGTTCGGCGCTCTCTTGCAAGGCTTTCGCCGCGAGGACGACATCGCCTGCCGCTACGGCGGCGAGGAGTTTCTGCTCCTGATGCCGGCCACGACCGCCGCCGAGGCGGCCGCCCGACTCGAGGGCCTGCTGGCGGCGGTCGCCGAGACGGTGATCCTCCACGAGGGCCGGCGGCTCGAGCCGCCGACTGCCTCGATCGGCGTGGCCGAGTTCCCCGGCCACGGCTGCGACGGCGTTGCTGTCGTGGCCGCGGCCGACGAGGCGCTCTACCGGGCCAAACGTTCCGGCCGCAGCCAGATCCGCCTGGCCGGCGACGGGCCCCGGAGTCGGTAGCCACGCCCCATAAAAACCCCCGGCGCGAGCCGGGGGATTGGCTTTTGCTTGAACGCCGCCGTCCCGCCGCCAACTGCGTCAGGTTGCAAACCCGGCCCGGTTTTTTTGGCCCCGGCCGCCGGAAATTCACTGGCTTGCCCTCCGCCGGCGGGCTACACTTAAGAAAGTCCGTGGCGGCGGAGCGCAACGCCGGCACCCTTGAATTCATGCCGCATTGCCCGGGCTCTTCCGGCAATGAGGCCTGTCTGCAACCGAGGTGTTTCGATGCTCCGCTTCTGGTTTCCCGTCGCCCTGGTCGCCCTGGTCACTGCCGGCACCTCCCGGCCGGCCGCCGCCGAGGCCCCGGTCGGCTATAACCGCGAGATCCGCGCGATCCTGGTGGAGAACTGCTTCTCCTGCCACGGGGCTGACTCGGCCGGCCGCAAGGCCGACCTCCGGCTCGACCAGCGGGAGGAGGCCGTCGCGAGTGGCGCCATCGTGCCGGGCGATCCCGATTCGAGCGTGATGCTCGACCGGATCTTCTCGGACGACCCCGAGGAGGTGATGCCCCCCCCGGAAACGAAGAAGTCGCTGAGTCCAGAGCAGAAGGCGCTGCTCGTCCGCTGGATCAAGGAGGGCGCCGAGTATGAGCCCCACTGGTCGTTCATCCCGCCCGTGAAGCCGGAGCCCCCCGCGGTCACGAACGAGGCGTGGGTGAAAAACCCGATCGACCGCTTCATCCTCGCCCGGCTCGAGGCCGCGGGGCTCGCCCCCGCCCCCGAGGCCGACCGCCGCACCCTTGCCCGCCGGGCTGCCTTCGATGTGACCGGCCTGCCCCCCGACCCGGCCGCCGTCGAGGCCTTCGTCGCCGACGACCGGCCCGATGCGTATGAAAAGTATCTCGACGCCCTGTTCGCCTCGCCCGAATGGGGCGAGCACCGCGGTCGCCACTGGCTCGACTACGCCCGCTATGCCGACACCCACGGCATTCACTTCGACAACTTTCGCGAGATCTGGACCTTCCGGCAGTGGGTGATCGAAGCCTTCAACAAGAACCTCCCCTTCGACACCTTCACCGAACTGCAACTCGCCGGCGACCTGGTCGATCTCGGCCCCGAGGCTTCGGCCGACGCCGTCCTTGAAGCCCGAATCGGCAGCGGCTTCAACCGCTGCAACATGACGACCAACGAGGGGGGCATCATCGACGAGGAATACGTCGTGCTCTATGCCCGCGACCGCACCGAGACCACGGCCACGGTCTGGATGGGCCTGACCGTCGGCTGCGCCGTGTGCCACGACCACAAGTTCGACCCCGTCTCGGCGAAAGACTTCTACGCCCTCTCGGCCTTCTTCAATAACACGACGCAAAAGGCCAAGGACGGCAACATCAAGGGCACGCCGCCAATCCTCCCGGTGCCCTTGCCCGAGGACCGCCCTCGGCTGGCCGAACTCGACCGGCTGCTGCCCGGGGCGAAGCAGGCCATCGTCGAGCGGAAACAAGCGGCCCGGGCCGACTTCGAGAGCTTCCTCGCGGCGGCCACGCCCGACTCGATCGCTGCCAGCCTGCCGGCCGACACGCCGCTTGTGGCTCTGCCGCTGGCTGAAGGGGAGGGGTCGAAGACCTATCTCAGCCTGCTCGGGAAAGAGACCGACCTCCCACTCTCATCCAAAACCTCCTGGCAGGCCGGGCCCTCAGGCCGGCCTGCCGTCACGCTCGACGGCAAGGCCGCCGAGGTCGGCTCGGCCGGCGACTTCGAGCACGACCAGCCCTTCACGGTCAGTTTCTGGCTCAAGCCCCCGGCCAACGACACGGCCTACGCGGTCGTGGCCCGGATGGACGACAAGGCCCAGCACCGCGGCTGGGACGCCTGGGTGCAGGGCCGCCGCGTGGGGATGCACATGATCCATGCCTGGCCCGACGACGCCTTCAAGGTGGTGGCCGAGAGCCAGCTGCCGGCCGACGCCTGGACGAGGGTCACGCTGACGTACGACGGCAGCGGCAAGGCCGAGGGCGTGAAGGTCTACTACGACGGCGGGCCGCAGAAGCTGAAGATCGAAAACAACAAGTACAAGCGGAACACGATCAAGACCACGGCGCCGCTCACGATCGGCAGCCGCACCCCCGGCAGTGCCGCCCACGGTGTCGGCCTGGCCGACCTCGCGATCCACGGCCGGGCCTTCTCGGAGGCCGAGGTGCGGGGCGTCTCGCAGGCGGCCACCCTCGCCGAGATCGTGAAGCTGCCGCCGGCTGAGCGGGCCCCGGCCGCCGCCGGCCTCTACGACTGGTGGCTCGGCTCGCAGGACAAGGCCTTCATCGCCGCCACCAAGGCCGCAGCCGACCTCGAGGCCGAAAGCGCCGCCATCAAGTCGCGGGGCACGATCGCCCATGTGATGCACGAAAAGGCAGGCCTGCCCACGGCCCACATCCTCGACCGCGGCGAATATGACAGGCCGAAGGAAGAGGTGACGGCCGACACGCCGGCGGCCCTGCCCCCGTTCCCCGAGAGCCTGCCCCGCAACCGGCTGGGCCTGGCCAAGTGGCTGCTCGCCCCCGAGCATCCGCTCACGGCGCGGGTGACCGTCAACCGCTTCTGGCAGGAGGTGTTCGGCACGGGTCTCGTCAAGTCGGCTGGCGACTTCGGGATCACCGGCGACCTGCCGAGCCACCCTGAATTGCTCGACTGGCTGGCCATCGACTTCCGCGAGCAGGGCTGGGACGTGAAGCGGCTCTTCCGGCAGATGCTCTCGAGCGCGACCTACCGGCAGGCGGCCCTGACCACGCCCGAGAAGATCGCGGCCGACCGCGACAACCGGCTCCTCTCCCGGGGGCCGCGGTTCCGGATGGACGCCGAGATGATTCGCGACCAGGCGCTCGCCGCCAGCGGCCTGCTCGTGCGGAAGCTCGGGGGGCCGAGCGTGAAGCCCTACCAGCCCGAGGGGGTCTGGGAGGCGGTGGCGATGCCCGAGAGCAACACCAAGCGGTACGTCGCCGACTCCGGCGACAACCTCTATCGCCGCAGCCTCTACTGGTTCTGGAAGCGGTCGGCCCCGCCGGCCTCGCTCGACATCTTCAATGCCCCGGCCCGCGAAATCTGCACGGTCAAGCGGGAGCGGACCAACACCCCGCTCCAGGCGCTCGTGACCTTGAACGACCCGCAGTTCGTCGAGGCCGCCCGGGCCCTGGCTGATCTGGCCCTCGAACAGCCCGGCGACGATACCGCCCGGCTCGACCTCTTGAGCCGGCGGCTCCTGGCCCGGCCGCTCGAGGCCGACGAGCAGGAGATCGTGGCCACCTCGCTGGCTCGCCTCGCCGAGCACTACGCGGCCCATCCCGAGGATGCCGCGCTGCTTGTCGCCGTGGGCGAGTCGCAGCCCCGCTCCGCCGACCTGCCGCGGCTCGCGGCCTGGACGATGCTCGTCAACCAACTCTCGAACCTCGACGAGGTGCTCTGCAAATGAACGCCCTCCCCTCCCCGCTGGCCGAGCTCGGCCTCAACCTCACCCGCCGCCGGTTCTTCGAGCAGGGCAGCCACCTGCTCGGCGGGGCGGCGCTGGCCACGCTGATGGGCGGCCCGGGCACTCGCTCGACGGCCGGCGCCGCGGCGCTCGATTCGGCCGCCGGGATCGAGCGGGTGGCCGGCGCGGTGGGGCCCCACTTCGCCCCCAAGGCCAAGCACGTCATCTACCTGCACATGGTGGGCGGCCCGCCCCAGCAGGACATGTTCGACTACAAGCCGCAGATGGACGACTGGTACGACAAGGACCTCCCCGAGAGCGTCCGGGCCGGCCAGCGGCTGACCACGATGACCTCGGGCCAGAAGCGGTTTCCGATCGCCCCCTCGATCTTCAAGTTTTCCCGCCAGGGCCAGTGCGGGATGTGGATGAACGAGCTCCTGCCCTGGACGGGCAAGGTGGCCGACGAGATGTGCTTCATCCGCTCGATGCACACCGAGGCGATCAACCACGAGCCGGCGATCACCTACATCCAGACCGGCAACCAGATCACCGGCCGGCCCTGCCTCGGCTCCTGGGCCAGCTACGGCCTGGGCTCGCTGAACCAGGATCTGCCCACGTTCGTGGTGCTCGTGGCCCGCTCCACGGTGATCGAGCAGGCCCAGGCGATCGGGGCCCGGCTCTGGTCAAGCGGCTTTCTGCCGGGCGAGCACTCTGGGGTGAGCTTCCGCTCGGCGGGGGACCCGATCCTGTACATCAACAACCCGCCCGGCGTGCCGGCCGGCGTCCGTCGGACCACGCTCGACGGCCTCCAGGCCTTGAACGAGCGGACGCTCGCCCGGATCGGCGACCCCGAGACGCGGACCCGGATCGCCCAGTACGAGATGGCCTTCCGGATGCAGTCGAGCGTGCCCGAGCTGACCGACATCTCGGGTGAGCCCGAGAGCACGCTCGGCCTGTACGGCGAGCAGGTCACGAAGCCCGGCTCGTTTGCCAACTCCGTGCTCATGGCCCGGCGGATGGTGGAGCGGGGGGTGCGGTTCGTGCAGATCTACTTGAACCACTGGGACCACCACGGCAACCTCGTGGGCCGGCTCAAGAACGGCTGCAACGACATCGACCACGCCACCTACGGCCTGATCAGTGACCTGAAGGCCCGCGGTCTCCTGGACGAGACGCTCGTGGTCTGGGGGGGCGAGTTCGGCCGCACGGTCTACTCCCAGGGGGGCCTCTCCAAGCAGAACTACGGCCGCGACCACCATCCCCGCTGCTTCACGATGTGGATGGCCGGCGGCGGGGCCCGGGGCGGCCAGATCTATGGCGAAACCGACGACTTCTCCTACAATATCGTCAAGGATCCGGTCCACATCCGCGACTTCCACGCCACGGCCCTGCAGCTTCTGGGCTTCGACCACGAGCGGTTCACCTACCGCTACCAGGGCCTCGACCAAAAGCTCACCGGCGTCGAGCACGCCCGGGTCGTTTCTGATCTTCTTGCCTGAACCCCTCTGGAACCACTCCATGACGTTCCGTCGTTGTGCAGCCCTGGCCGCAGTCTGTGTCCTCGCTGCGATCCTCATCACCGGCCGGTTGATTCCGACCCGGGCAGCCGAGGCGCCGGCGGCCGCGCCCGACCCGTTCCGCACAGCAAAGGAGCTCCTGGCGACCCCCGCGCGGCCCGCCCGGCCGGCGCTGCCGCCAAGCAAGCTGCCGCTGGAATTCATCGATGGCGAGCGGATCGCCCTCGTCGGCAACGCGACCGCCGAGCGGATGAACCTGTTTGGCCACTTCGAGACGCTCCTCCACGAGCGGTTTCCCGGAAAGAGGCTCGTGGTCCGCAACTTCGCCCGCCCGGCCGACGAGGTGGGAATCCGCCAGCGGCCCAGCGACTACACCAAGCTCGACGACCCCCTGGCCGCCTTCGGGGCCGACACCTATCTGCTGTTCTTTGGCTTCAACGAGTCGTTCGCCGGGCTGGAGGGCATCGCAAAGTTCAAGGCCGACTACGGGAAGTTCCTGGGCGAACTGGCGGCGAAATATCCCCGCGATGACACGAAAGCCCCGCCGCGGGTAGTGCTCGTCTCCCCGATCGCCGTCGAGCCGGCCGACGCCCCGCTCCCCGACGCGGCGGCCCGCAACGCGATCCTGGCCGCGTATCGCGACGCCGCCCGCGAGGTCGCCATCGAGCGGGGTCTGGCGTTCGCCGACATCTTCGATGCCACACGAGAGGCGTTCACCGGCCGGGCAGGGGGCCCGCCCGCCTTCACAGTCAACGGCTGCCATGTGAATGAGGCGGGCGACCGGATCGTGGCCGAGGCCCTCGACCGGGCGCTGTTCGGCCCGCCGCCGGCAAAGCGGCTCTCGCCCGAGGCCTTTGCACAGCTCCGCGCTGCGGTCAACGACAAGTCTTGGGTGCACCTCCAGGACTACCGGATGGTGAATGGCTGGTACGTCTACGGCGGCCGCCGCACCTTCGACACCGAAACCTTCCCGCGGGAATACCTCAAGCTCCGCGCCATGGCCGCCGTCCGCGACGCCTACGTGCACGACATCGCCGCCGGCCGGCCGGTGCCCCCGCAGCCCGACGACTCCGGCACGGGCGAGCTGTTCGAGCCCGCCACGCGGTTCGGCGAGCCCCGGCAGGCCTACAGTGAAAATCCCGACGGGGGGCCGACGATTCTCGAGCCCGAGCAGTTCATCGAGACCTGCACGCTGCCGCCGGGCTACGAACTGCAGCTCTTCGCCGACGAGCGGAGGTTCCCCGAGCTCGCCAATCCGGTGCAGCTGGCCTTCGACTCCCGCGGCCGGCTCTGGGTCTCGACGATGCCGAGCTATCCGCAGTGGCGGCCGGGTGACCCGAAGCCGGCCGACAAGCTCGTGATCCTCGAGGACACCGACGGCGATGGAAAGGCCGACACCAGCACGGTCTTCTACGACCAGCTCCACTGCCCGACGGGATTCCAGTTTTTCGCCGGCGGCGTGCTCGTCATGGACCAGCCGCGAATGCTCTGGCTGGCCGACACCGACGGTGACGACAAGGCCGACGTGGTCGTGCACTTGCTCGACGGCTTCGCCACCGAAGACACCCACCACACCGCCGGCGCCTTCGAAATGAGCCCCGGCGGCCTGCTTCACATGCTCGAGGGAGTGGCGATGAGCACGGCGGTCGAGACGCCCTGGGGGCCGTTTCGCAACTTCGGCTCCTCCGGCTGCTACGTCCTCGATCCCCGCTCGCTCGAGATCCGCCACTTCAAGACACCCGGTTACGGCAATCCCTGGTGCTACGTGTTCAACGAGTGGGGCCAGGGCATCTGCGGCGACGGCACGGGCGCCAACCAGCACTGGGACACGCCGCTCTCGGGCGCCCAGTACGGCGGTCGCAAGGGGCTCAATCCGGTCTTCGACACGGAGCGGATGCGGCCGGTGGTCGGCAGCGAGTATCTCCGCACCCGGCAGTTTCCCGCCGACGTGCAGGACCAGTTTCTCTACGCCTGCGTGATCAACACCAACGGCATGCCCCGGTGGACGATCTCCAACGACGGCGCCGGCTACAAAGGCGAGCGGGTGCGGCACGACCCAGCCGACAAGAACACCCCCTTCGATCTTCTGAAGAGCACCGACAAGCACTTTCGCCCGGTCGATCCCCAGATCGGCCCCGACGGGGCCCTCTGGTTCGGCGACTGGGCCAACCCGCTGATCGGCCACATGCAGTACAGCCAGCGGGACCCCAACCGCGACAAGCAGCACGGCCGGATCTACCGGCTGGTCTACAAGGACAAGCCGCTCGTCGCCCCCGAGACGCAGGCGGGCAAGACCATTCCCGAGGTGCTCGAGCAGCTCACGAGCCCCGAGTGGCGGACGCGGTATCGGGCCCGGGCCGATCTGCAGGCCCGGCCGCAGGAGGAGGTGCTCGCGGCGGCGGTTGCCTGGCTGGCAACGATGAGGGCCGGCTCGCTGCCACAGGAGGTGAAGGACCGGCTCGCGATCGAAGTGCTCTGGCTCCAGCAGAGCTTTCATGCCATCGACGGCTCGCTGCTCCGCGAACTGCTCGCGGCCGCCACGCCCGACGCCCGGGCCGCCGCCACCCGCGTCGTGGCCGACGCCCGCCGGCGGATCCCCGACGCCGAAGACCTGCTCGTCGCCCGGGCAACCGATCCGCATCCCCGCGTGCGGACGGAGGCGGTCCGCGGCCTCAGTTTCTTCCCTACGGAAAAGGCCATGACGGCCGTGGTGGCGGCGGCCAACCTCGAGCCGGCCGACCGCTCCCTTGCCTACACGGCCGACGCCGCCCTGGGGGCCAACATCGGCGTCTGGAAGCCGGCCTGGGAGAAGGGGGGCTTCGCCGCTCGCACATCGCCGGCAGCCAAGATCCTCGAAAGCGTGCTGGGCCTCGACAAAAAGGCGGGCGAGGTCCGGCCGCACCTGGCCGTGCTCCTCGCCGAGCAGACCAAAAGCGACGAGGAGCGAAACAAGGCGATGCAGGCGATCGCCGACATCACGGGGGGCAATCGGGCCAACGGCCGGCTCGTGTTCGAGCGGGTCTGCCTCAACTGCCACAAGGTGGGCGGCCAGGGCGCCGACTTGGGCCCAGACATGACGCAGGTGGGCAAGCGGCTGCCCCCTTACAAGCTGGTGGAGTCGATCATCGACCCCAACGCCGAGGTCGATCCCAAGTATCTCTCCACGCTCGTGGTCACCGACGAGGGCAAGAGCATCCAAGGCCTGCTCGTGAGCGAGACCGATCGGGAGCTCGTGATCTTTGACGGCAAGGAACAACGGCGGATCCCCACGGCGGACATCGAGGAGCGGGTGAAGCTCAAGCAGAGCAGCATGCCCGAGGGCTTGGCCGCGACGCTCTCTCCGACCGAGTTCCTCGACGTGATCGAATACCTCAAGGGGCTGAAGTAGGCGCGCCCAGGCCCGACCCGCGAGGGTTTGCCCGTGCCAATCGAGACGGCGCTGGAAGCCGTCCGGAGGCAGGATGCCGAAGGGGGACAGTCCCCGCGGCGGGGACAGTCCCCGGCGAGATGGCACGGGCACCCCCGAGCCGCCTCACCCCGCGACGAGTTCGAGGAGCACGTCCCGAACCTCGTGCATCGCGAGCCGCTTCCGGGCCCCACGGCCGTCGGTGCAGAGAAACACCGGCCCGTCCTCGGGCCGCTCGGGCAGCCGGCCGTGCGAGCCCTTGACGAGGCTGGCATCGGTGCCGATCACGTCCAACAGCGTGCGGAAGCCGAGCTTCTTTTTGGCGAGTGTCCAGGCAATGCGGGCCGCCGGCAGCGGGATCGTCGGATCCAAGAACAGCTCCACCGGGTCGTAGCCCGGCTTGCGGTGGATGTCCACCGTGCGGGCGAAGTCGGGCAGCTTCACGTCGTCGAGCCCGTAGTCGTAGGTGAACCAGCGGTCGGGGGCCGCCACGGCCACGAGTTCCCCGGCCCGCGGGTGATCGAGCCCGTGGTCGGCCTGGGCTTCCCGATCGAGCACTTCAGCCACGCCGTCGGTGGCTTCGAGCACGGCCCGCACATCGGCCACCCGGGCGGGATCCTTCACATAGACATGGGCCACCTGGTGATCGGCCACGGCGAAGGCGGTGCTTTCGCCCGCATCGAGCAGTTCCCAGCCGAGATCGACTTCCTGCACCGCCAACAGGCCCGCCCGCCGCAGCGCCCGGTTCAGATGCACGCCGTCCCGCACGGGCGAGATCCCGTATTCCGAGAGCACCACCACCGCATGGCCCGCATTGGCCGCCCACTCGGCCAAGTCGCCGGCCACGCGGTCGATTTCCCGGCAGGCCCGCACCGCCTCAGGCGAGTCGGGCCCGAACCGCTGGAGGTCGTAGTCGAGGTGAGGCAAATAGCAGAGCGTGACGGTCGGCCGTCGCGATTCCATCACCTGCCGGGTCGCTCTCGCGATCCACTCCGACGAGCGGATCCCGGCCCTGGGGCCCCAGAAATCGAATAGCGGAAACCGCCCCAGCGGACCCTGCAACTCCCGCTTCAGTTCGGCGGGCTGGGTGTAGATGCTCGGCAGCTTGCGGCCGTCGGCCGGGTAGACTGGCCGGGGTGTCACGGCCGCATCGACCGCGGCGTGCATGTTGAACCACCAGAACATCTTGGCGGTCGAAAACGAATCGCCATGCTGCCGCTTCCCGGCGTGCCAGAGTTTCTCCTTCTCGCAGCCCACCAGCCGGTTACTCTGCTTCCAGAACAGCACCTCGGCCAGGTCCCGCCAGTACCAGCCGTTGGCCACGATCCCGTGGTCGCGGGGGAGCCGGCCGGTGAGCATGGTGGCCTGGGCCGGGCAGGTGACCGCCGGGAGCACGGTGCCGAGCGAGGCGGTGTAGCCGGCCTGCCCGAGGGCCGCCAGCCGCGGCGTGTGGGCGAGCAGCCCGGGCGTGAGCCCGACGACGTCGATGACCAGGAGCGATTTCATCCCGCCACCCTACCGCGGCCGGGTGGTGGCAGGCAAAGGCCCGGTATACTCCCCGCGGCTGGTGGTTGCCGCCCTGCAGACGGCCCACCCACCGCCACGACAACCGCCGCGAGGAGACAAGCATGCACCGCTTCACGACCTGCCACCGCCCCGCCCCCTGCCGGCTCTGGCTCACGACGACCTCCCTCCTGCTCGCCTTGGCCGGCACCACGCTGTCTGCCGATGACGCGGCCGACCCTCCCCCGCCGGTCACGACCGCCGACGCCGACGTCGCCCCGGAGCACCTCAAGTTCCTCGTCAAGCCGCTCACCAAGGATGAACTCGCCGCCGAGGCCGGGGCCTGGCGGGAG
>CAYRNG010000356.1:0-20293 GCA_964425395.1 uncultured Candidatus Kuenenia sp.
GGCCTACTGGTGGACGGAGATCCTCGACGCCTACTGCCGGATCCTGATGCTGGCCAAGGACCTCGGCCGGGTCACCTACCTGACCAAGCAGGAGACGAAGGAACTGCTCGATCTCAAGCAGAAGTGGGGCTACACCGACCCGCGGCTCGAGCCGGGCATGGAGAACTGCGACATCTGCGCCAACGACGTGTTCCGGACGAGCTGGGGCCAGACCGGCGTGAACCGCAGCGCCTTCGACGCCCCACCCCCGATGGGCGCCGATCCGGAGAACGCCGCCCGGGCGATCCTCCCGGCCGGTGTCGATCAGGAGGCCCTCGTCAAGGTGGTGACGGAACAGGTCTGCCGGCAACTGGGCATCTCCGCCGCCTGAGCGAAAATATCCACAGCGACGAAGGGTTTCAGCCCCGGCTGTCTATCAGTTTCAGAGGAGCATCAGCATGAAGGTCGGCATCATCGGTGGTGGCGGGATCGTGGGCAGTTCGGCGGGCTTCGCCCTGCAGCTCGGGGGCGTCGTGCATGAAATCGTGATCGTAGACGCCAATCCCGACCTGGCCGACGGCCAGGCCCTCGACATGCTCCACGGCACCGCGGCGATCGCCGACCAGGTGATCCATGCCGGCGGCTACGAGTGCCTCGCCGACGCCGACGTGATCTGCATCACGGCCGGCCTGCGGCGGAAGCCCGACGAGAGCCGGCTGGCCCTGATCAACAGGA
This sequence comes from uncultured Candidatus Kuenenia sp., assembly GCA_964425395.1. Lineage (GTDB taxonomy): Bacteria > Planctomycetota > Planctomycetia > Pirellulales > UBA1268 > QWPN01. The sequence goes on from CAYRNG010000356.1 coordinate 715, forward strand.
ACGTCGAGCTCTTTAAGACGATCCTGGGCTCGATTCAGGCCCGGGGGATCAAGCCCGACGCCACGGTGCTCGTGGTCTCGAACCCCGTGGACATCCTCACCTACCTGGCGGAGAAGGAGCTCGGCCTGCCGGCGGGCCGGGTAATCGGCCTGGGCACGTTGCTTGACACGCTCCGGTTCCGGAGCCTCTTGGCGCAGCGGCTTTCCGCCCCCGCCACGCAGCTCCAGGCGGTGATCCTCGGTGAGCACGGCGACAGCATGGTGCCTATCTGGAGTAGCGCCAGCATCGGCGGGCTGCCGCTCGAAAAGTATCCGGGCTTCACCCCCAAGCTCGGCGAAGAAGTCTTCCAGCGAGCCAAGACTTCGGGCGCCGAGATGATCAAGAAGAAGACCGGCGCCGGCTTCGCGGTGGGTGTGTCGATCGCCGAGTTGATCCACGCGATCGCCCTCGACGCCAAGCGGGTGCTCCCCGTCTCGACCGTCCAGCGGGGCTGCTACGGCCTGCGGGACGTCGCCCTCTCGGTGCCCACGGTGGTGGGCCGCGGCGGCGCCGAGAAGACGCTCGAAATCGAGCTTTGGCCGAAGGAGCTGCAGGGCCTGAAGCGAAGCGGCAGCGTGCTTCAAGAGACGCTCGGCCAGGTGCTGGCGGCGCGGTAGCGGGCCACGCAAACTCGCGGGGCAGGCGAGGGGTTGGTCGTACCATCTCGCCGGACGCTCGCTAGGGGCATCCTGCCCTTCGCTCGCTCGATGGCGGCTGCGCTTTCGGCATCCTGCCTGCGCTTGCCGCCAACGCCGTCTCGATTGGCACGACCAACCCCTCGCCGTCAATCGGTGGGCTGCCTCGGAGTAGTTACTAACCCTCCGGGCCACGCGGGACGTGGCTTCAGGGGCTTGCGGCCCGGATCCGGTAGAGGTGGGTCTTCGTGCGGACCACGAGGTCGTCGCCGATCACGGCCGGCGAGGCCATGCAGCCGGCGTCGAGCGTATTCTCGGCGAGGAGCTCGAACCGCTCCGGGTTGGCCTTCGTGACGACCGTCGTGCCGTCCTCGTCGCACCACCAGAGCCGGCCGCCGGATTCGACCGGCGAGGCTGAGTGGCGGCCGGTCCGTCGTTCCTGCCAGGCGATCCGGCCGGTGGCGAGCTCGACACAGCTGAACACGCCCGTGTCGCTCACCAGGTAGAGGTGGTCCCCCACGACCGCCTGCGAGGGGCGGCTGGGGGCCGACTTCCGGAACTTCCAGGCGACGTGGCTCTGGGTCACGTCGCCCGAGCCGCCCGGGCGGATCGCCACCACGTTGTCGCCGCCGGCGGGCGTCACGATCACGAGGCCCCCGGCGGAGACCGGCCGGGCCGCCGCGTTGTAGCCGCCGTGGTAGACCTTCCAGAGCTCGCTTCCCGTCTCCGGGTCGTAGGCCACGGTGGCCACGGCCGCGGGGCTGACCAGAGCGGCGCGGCCCTCGTGCTCGATCACGGCCGGCGTGCCGTAGGCCTTCTTCATGTCGCCGTCGTCGGAGCGGTAGTTGATGTCGCGGTCGGTCTGCCAGCGGGTGTTACCGGTGGCCTGGTCGAGGGCCACGACATACTGCCGGTCGAAGCCATCGAAGTTGATGAACAGGCGATCCCGCCAGGGGATCGGGGAAGAGCCCGGGCCACGGTGGTGGTCGCAGGGCAGGTCTTCCCGCTTCCAGAGGATCTCCCCTGAGGCCGCGTCGAGGCAGGCGGTGCCGGCGCTGCCGAAGTGAATGAAGACCTTGCCGCCGGCGAGCACCGGCGTCGGGCTGGCATGGCTGTTGTAGGGATGGCAGAAGGCGGGCTCGGCCGGCTCGAAGAGGGTGAGATCATGGAGGATGCGACCGGTGTCGGCGTCCACGCACACAGCCGAGAGCCGCGTGCCGTCCTCGGTGGCGTTGGCCAGCCAGATCCGGCCGGCGGCAGCAACGGGCGAGGCCCAGGCCTTGCCGGGAATCGCAGTCTTCCAGCGGACGTTCTCAGTCTCGCTCCAAGCCAGCGGCAGCGCTGCGGCCGGCGCCCGCCCGTCGCCGGTGGGCCCGCGGAACTGGTCCCAGTCGGCCGCCGTCGCAAAGCTGGCGACAAGACCGATCAACCCATTCGCAACACCATGCCATGCCAGCCTGCCGATGAGGAACATGATCTGCCGTTCAGCCGTGCCGGGTCGGGTGTGGAGTAGAGCCGCGGCCGCTGCCCGGCTGCCCTGCTGATCGTAACAAGCTCTTCGTTCGACTTGTGCAGTTTTTGGAGGCCCGTTGCTCCCCCCAAAAAAGCCCTCGGTGATAACCGGGGGTCAATGCGGGCGGCCACATCAAACCATCCCCCGGTTTTCACCCGGGGCTGCTTGGGTCGGGGTCTTCAAAAAAGGTTTCGAAGTCGGGAAACAGCCGGAAAAGATGTCCCACAAACTGCAAAACCCGAGCTCAGGGCCCGTGGCCGAAGGCGCGGGCTGCCGGGGCGAGGCCCCAGACCCTGAGGGTGCCGTCCGTCGAGCCGCTGGCCAGGCCGCCGCCCGGCAGGAAGGCAAGCCCCCAGACGTCGCTTGTGTGGCCGCGAAGCACCGCCACCGGCCGGCCGGTGGCCGCTTCCCAGAGCTGCACCGTGCCGTCGGCGGAGGCCGCCGCCACGCGATCGCCTGCGGGCGAGAAGGCGACCTTCCAGACCTGCCGGGCCGGGCCAGCGAGCACCAGCGGCTCGGGCTCAGGCTTTGGCGGGGCCAAATCCCAGAGCCGCACCGTGCCGTCGGACGACGCCGACGCCAGCCGGCTGCCGTCGGGCTGGAAGCAGACCCAGTTGACGGCCTTCGAGTGGCCGGCCAAGACCGCCAGCTCGCTGCCGGTGGCCGGATCCCAGAGCCGCACGTGGCCGTCCTCGCAGGCCGTCGCCAGCCGGCGGCCGTCGGGATCGAAGGCCACGCCGAAGACCCGACCGGGATGCCTGAGGGGCGGCACGAGATCGGTGCCGGTGGCTGAATCCAGCAGCCGTGCGGTGCGATCCTCGCCGCCGGTCGCGAGGCGATCGCCGGCCGGTGCGAAGGCGACGGCGTAGGCCCGCCGCCGATGCAAGGCCAAGGGGGGCAGCGGGCTTGAGTCAGAAGTCTGCCAGCGGTGCAGGCAGCCTGAGTCGTCGGCCGCGGCCAGGAGCTTGCCGTCGGCCGAGAAGGCGAGGGCGTTGACGCACGTGGCGAGGCCGGTGAGTTCGCCGAGTTCACGGAGGGTGGCCGGCTCGAAGAGTCGCACCGTGCCGGCGGCTGTGCCCACCGCCAAGAGCCCCGCGGCGTCCGAGGCGGCCACCGACCGGCCGCCCGCGCCGAGGGCGACCGTCGGCTCGCCGGCAGGGCCCAGATCCCAGAGCCGGAGGGTGCCGTCTTGGGAGCCGGTGACCACCTGTGACGTGCCCGGTCTCACCGCCACGGCCATCAGGCTGCTGGTATGACCTCGCCGCTGGGCCACGAGGTCGCCCGTGTCGAGATCCCAACATCGCACCAGGCCGTCGCCCGAGGCGGTCGCCAGCCGGCAGCCGTCTGCGAGGAAGGCCAGGGCGTTGACCCGCTGGGGATGCAAGAGCTCGCCCCGCGGCGAGCCGTTCTCGGCGTCCCAGAGGCGAACCAAACGATCGTCGCTCGCGGTGGCGAAGAGGCCGCCGGCCGGCGGGCCGAACATGGCCCGAAAGAGACGGCCCGAACTGGCCGGCACGATCACCAGCGGCCGGCCATCGGCGGCGTTCCAGGTGCGGGCTGTGCCGTCGGCCGAGGCCGAGAGCAGCCGTCGGCCGTCGGCCGAGAAGGCGACCGAGAAGACCGTGCCCTCGTGGCCCTCGAGGGCCAACCGTTGCCGCCAGGAGCGGGTGTCCCAGAGGCGGATGGTGCGGTCGTGCGAGCTGGTGGCCAGCCGGCGGCCGTCGGGGGAGAAGGCGACGCCATAGACCCGGCTCGTGTGGCCGGTGAGGGGGGTGACGAGCCGGCCGGTCGCCACGTCGTGGACGCGGGCCGTGCCGTCTTCCGATGCCGTGGCCAGGAGCCGTCCGTCGGGAGAGAAGGCGACGCCCCAGACTTTTCGAGCGTGGCTCTCGAGAGGTGTCGCCGACCCGCTGCCGTGACCGGTTTCGGCCGCGGGGCTATCCAGGGCCGATCGCGACGGCCGCCAGAGCCAGACCCCGCCCTCCTCGGTGCCGAAGGCGACCGACTCGTCCGTGGGCGAGCAGGCCACGGCCAGCACGCCGCCCCCCTGCGCGTCGAGGCTCAAGAGCGACTCTTCGAGCGTGGCAGCCAAGCAATCCAGCTCGATGCCTTCGCCACCGCCGCCGGCGGCCGGTGCCAGATCGCGGGCTTCGGCCAGCAGGCGGCGAGCCTCGGCGAGGGTGTCGCGGTCGCGGGCCTCGGCAGCCAGGAGCACGGTCGAGAGATAGAGCTGCCGGCGGGCTTCGGTCGCCTGGGCCTCGGCCTCGCCGCGACGGCGTTCCGCCAGGTCGCGAGCCTCGTCGGCCTGCAGGCTCGCCGCCTCGGCCAGCTGCCGCTGCTGCTCGGCGATCCGCCACGACCAGGCCACTCCGCCAAGCGCCACGACGAGCGCGGTCAGCCCCACGGTCGCCGCCACGGCCGCCGCCCGATGCCTGCGGGCGAGGCGGGCGAGCGACTCGGCCAGCGAGGGGGGCCGGGCCTGAATCGAGCGGCCGGCCAGCCAGCGGTCGAGGTCGGCCGCCAGGTCGCCCGCGTCGCGATAGCGGTCGGCGGAGCGGGGCTCGAGGCAGGTGGTCGTGATCACGGCCAGGCTCGCGGCCTCGTCGGCCGCCAGGCCCGAGCCTCGCAGCCGGCGGGCCAGCGGCCGGCTCTCGCCCCCGGTGCGCCGGCCGAGGATGCAGGCGGCTTCCAGGGGCGAGCGGCCGGCGAGCTCGTAGGGCAGTTCGTCCACCACGAGCTCATGGAGGACGAGCCCCAGGGCGTAGACATCGCTGCGGGCGTCGGCCTCGCCGGCCTCGAGGCCGAGCTGCTCGGGGCTCATGTAGCGAACGGTGCCCAGCAGGTCGCCGGCCTCGGCCGCCAGCGTGAGCCGTTCGTCGGCGGCCGTCAGCCGGGCCACGCCGAAGTCGATCACCTTGGGCTCGCCGTCGGCCGCCACGAGGATGTTGGCCGGCTTGAGGTCGCGGTGCACGACGCCCGCGGCATGGGCGTGGGCGACCGCGCCGCAGACCGTGGTGAAGAGCTCCACCCGGTCGCGGATCGAGAGCCGGCGTTCGCGGGCGAAGCCGGTCAAGGTCGCGGCATCCTCGACCAGTTCCATCACGAAGTAGGGAAGCTCGCCCGCGGCCGTGGGGTGCATCCCGGCGGCATGCACCTGGGCGATGTGGGGATGCCGGAGCCGGGCCAGAAGATCGGCTTCCTGCCGGAACCGCTGCACGAGCGCCGGGGAGCCGGGCCCCGCCCGCAGGACTTTCACGGCCACCAACCGAGCCGGGGCGTCCTGCCGGCCTTCGTAGACACATCCCATGCCGCCGCTGCCAAGCAGCCGAAGAATCGTCACATCGCCCACCCGGCTGCCCGCCGGCACGTGAGCGACGGCGGCCGCAGGCAGGAACCCGAAGGCATCAGCCCCGCCGCTCAGCGGGCCGCCCGAGTCGGGGCAGGAGGGATCGCAACGTGAAGACGAGGGCGCCGGCATGCAGCCGTTATACCCCACGCCAGAGGCCCTACCGGCCGCCGATCCGGGCCCTCACCCGACCGAGGGCATGCCACAGCAGCCGGTCGCGGGCCGCCGCGATTCGCTGCATCTCGGCCACCTGATCCCGGCTGGCGGCCGGCCGCCAGCCGCGGCGAATCCGCCTCAGCCGTAGCTGGGCTGCCAGAATGATGCGAACGGGATCCCCCTCCCCGGGCTCGAGCCCGAGAACTGCTGCGGCGACCGGGCGAGACAGATTGGCGGCCCGCCGAGACGGACTCGAGAGCGGGGGGCAGGGGGGCGGGGCCGCCGCCGGCGGGGCCGAAAGAAGGAGATCCATCGTGAGGGGCTCCGTGGCTTGGGAGGGCTCCGTGGTACGCTCTTTCCCGCCGGCAAGCGGGCAGGGAGGGCCCGCAGCGGCCGGCGAGGGCCCTCGCCGGGCTCTCTAGAGAGAAAGGCGAGAAACGGGCCCGGCAGGGGCAAAAAAATTTTTGATCCCAGATGACCATCCCCCCTCCCAGCCCCGATCCGTCGCCAGGCGATGAGCCTCCACGGCTTGATTCGGCAGCTGCCGGCGGCGACCCTGAAACCGGCGGGCCGGCCTCTCCCGAGCTGGCAGCCTGCCTCGACCGGCTGGCGGCTGGCGACCTGTCTGCCCGGGACCGGATCATCGAGCTGGTGAGCGACCGGCTGCGGGTGCTGGCCCACCGGATGCTGGCCCGGTTTCCCAAGGTCCGCCGCTGGGACGACACCGACGACGTCTTTCAGAACGCGGCCCTCCGGCTCCATCGGGCGCTGGGGGAGGTGGCGATCGAATCGCCCCGCTCGATCATGGCCCTGGCGGCCACCCAGCTGCACCGCGAACTGATCGACCTGGCCCGCAAGCACGGCGGGCCGATGTCGTTCGCGGCCAACCATGCCACGCAGGCCCCCGGCACTGCCGGCAGCGACGGCGGCCCCACGCCCGCGGGCGTCGAGGTCGCGGCGGCGGCCGACGACTCGCTCGAGCGCTGGACCCAGTTTCAGGAGGCGATCACCGCCCTGCCCGCGGAACTCCGGGAGGTGTTTCACCTCGTCTGGTATCTCGACACCGATCAGAAGACGATCGCCCGGCTGCTCGACTGCTCGGAGCGGACCGTCCGCAGCCGCTGGCGGGAGGCCCGGGCCGCGATCAAGACGGCGCTCGATGGCACGCCGCCGGCGTGAGAAGAAACCCGGGCCGCCGGCACCTGCGAGCCGAGAGGCTATTCTCGATCGTCATCATCGTCATCGTCGTCGGCCTGCTCGAGCGCCCGCAGGGCGGCGATCGCCTCGTCGAGCCGCGGCGCGGGGCCGCCGCGGCGGCGGCCGAGCCGGTCGGCCTCGGCCAGGAGCATGACGTCGAGAAAGTCGGGGTGGGCCTCGAGCCGCTTGCGGGCCCGGTGTCCGAGCGTGCCGTCGGCATAGGCCCGGGCCGCCGGCAGCTGCTCGACGAGCCACTGAGTGCGGGGCGTGACCAGATCTTGAATGGCCTCGAGACCGGCTGTGACGGCATTGCGGCGGTCGATCGCCAGACCGACGTCGTGCACGACCGCGGCGGTGAGCAGCTCCTCGTCGAAGGGCCGCTCCTGGCGGACGAGTTCGAACACCTGGAGGGAATGTTCCAGGGCGTCGCCCTCCGGATGCCGGGCCGGATCCTGACGAACCGTCTCCAGGACCGCCACGAGGCTTGCCAGCCGGTCGAAGCGATCGCCCGTCAGGTGGGCGAGCGAGCCGCCGGGATCGAGCCGCCGATGAACCTCGCGGCCCACCTCGCCGGCGTCGGGCAGGCGATCGTCGGGCACCCAGCCGCCGGCCACGCGGCGGGCCGCGCGAAATACCGCCCGCCGGCTGTCGCTGCCGCCGGTCACACCGCGGGCCGCCGCGGCGGCGATCTGCTGCCGCAGCCGGTCGTGCTCGGGCTGTTCCGGAGTCGTGGCAGTCATCGGAGGGTCATTCGGCCGGGCCGCCGCCGGCCGCGACGGGCCGCCAGCGGATGCCGCGGAGTTCGGCGGTGGTGCAGTAGGTGGCGATGCCCAAGGGCTGGGAGGGCTCGACCTCCTGCCGGACCGAGATCACATGATCAGCCAGCGGCTGGTCGATGATCCGCTCGCCGTCGAGAAAGCACTCGATCCGGGCCGCGGTCACCCGCACTCGAACGGCATACCAGCGGTTGTCGTCGAAGGACATGATCTTGGTGGTGGCGTTGTTGGCGGCGTCCTCGCCGTCGATGCTCGAGAGGCCCACCACGCCCCCGCCCCAGCCCCCCAGGATCAGGCTGCAGTGAGCCGCGCCGACGGGAAAGGTGAGGCCGCAGAAGAAGTCGCTCCCCTCGACGCGGCGAGCCTCGAGCTCGACCTCGAAGTTCTGCTGCGGAAAGTGGCCCTTCCAGGTCACGCCGCTGAGATCGACCCCCATCCCGATCCGCAGCACGCCTTCCTCGGCGGCCACGTCCCCCTCGCCGCCGAAGGGGGTCGGCTTCCAATCGCCCAGTTGGCGGCCGTCGAAGAGCGACTGCCAACCGGCGGCGGCGACTGGCTCAGCGGCGACTGGCTCAGCAGCGGCGGCCGCCGGCAGGATCAGGCCGATCAGGAGGGCGATGCACGGAGCCGCAGAAAGGCAGCGAACCGCAGGCAGCGACGAGCGCATCATGGAGGTCTTTATCAAGAGCTTGATCGAGGACATGGCGTGATCTCCGAGGTGCGCGGGCCGAAGCCGGTCAGGGGCCGGCTGGCAGATCGAGGCCGAGCTCGAGGGCGATCTCCTCGGCCCGCTGAGCATACTTGGAGCCGGGCCCGAGCTGCCGCACGGCGGCCGCGAGCTGGGCGAGCTGGCCCTTGACGGCTGGCGGAATCCGATTGACCACCTCCATCTGGGCCGGCTCCCGGCAAGGCTGGCCGGGCTGGCCCGGCTGATTGCGGCCCGGCTGATTGCGGTTGCCGCTGGCGTCGGCGAGGGCCTTGCCTCGGAAAGCCTCGAGCTGGGCGGACAAGTCGGCCGCCCGCAGGCCATTGGTGAACTGCTGGTCTCGCTTCCATTCCCGTTGCAGATCAGCGGCCCGCTTGCCGGCGTCGAGGCCGCGGTAGGCGGTGGCCACCCGCTGCAAGATGCCGGCTGCGGCGTAGGCATCGGCAGCCTTGGCCGTCTCGGCATCGGCCAGCAGCTTGTCGGCGTAGGCCGAGAGCTTCTCGGACACATAGGCGGCCTCTGCGGCGGTCGCCTCCTCGGCCGATGAAACAAGTTCGCCCGCCTTGCGGAGCACGACGCCAAACTTCGCCTCGTTGCGAAGCATCTTCTCGAGACTGGCAAGCTTCTCGAGTTTGCGGCCTGCCAGCACCGGCGGCGGCGCTGCCTGCACCGCCCGGCTGACCTTGTCGGCCACGTCGTTCGGGCTGCCGCGGGCGATGCAGCGGCCGGTGTGGTCGAAGAGCATGAGGTGGGGAATCGTCTCGAAGTCCATGCCCCCCTCCACGACCGTGTTGGACACCAGCGGGAAAGTGACCCCCAGCGACTCGATGGTCTTCTCGATCAAGGCCTCGTCGCCTCCCCGGGCGTTGGGCCCGATCACCACGAGCCCGGCCGGCCCGAGCGTGCGGTGCATGGTCTCCAGCCGCGAGAGGGTCGCGGCGCAGACTGGGCAGTCGAGGCCCCAGTAGGCCAACAGGACGACGCGATGCTGAAGCGACTCCGCGGTCAGCTCGGAGCCCGCGAGGGGGTCGCCGAGGGCGATGTTGGCCGTCGTGAAGTCGAGCGAAAACTTGCCGGCAGGCTGCCGAGCCGCGGGCGGATTGTCATCACCGCTGGCGGTGGGGCAGAGGAGGGCCAGGACCATGGCCAAAACGGTGGCCTGGTTGACAGGCTGCCGCGGGCGGAGCGGGGCAGGGGCCGCGGGAGCGGAGGCGACCGCAGGCTCGAGCCAGGAAGACCGAGGACGCCTGACTGGCATGGAGAGAGACCCCTTGGGTCAGCTGGATCGAGCGACACCACCGGAGATCGTACTCCTCGGCCTGACGGGTGCCTAGCAGGGGGGCCAGCGGCAATCAATCGGCTCGGCACCCCGAAATTCGCCGCCATCTGCAGGGGATTGACAATAAAGTGTACGTCTGTATACTCGCGTTGTTGGCTGCCCGGTCAGCGACGGCGAGGCCGTCGTCGGGGCGGCCGCCCCAAATGGAGGCTTTCGCCATGCTCGCCCGCTTGCAAACCTTTTCCCTGTTCGGCATCGATGCGGTGCCGGTGGATGTCGAAGTGGATGTGTCGCCCGGAGCCCTGCCGGCCACGTTCCTGGTGGGCATGCCCGACACGGCGATCCGCGAGAGCACCCACCGGGTCGCCCGGGCGATGGTCAACTCCGGGTTCAGCCGCTGCAACGACCGGGTCGTGATCAACCTCGCGCCGGCCGAGCTGCCCAAGCAGGCGGCCACCTTCGACCTGCCGATCACGCTCGGCATCCTGGCTGGCAGCGGCCAGTTCTCTCCCGAGCGGCTCCAAGACTACGCGGTGGTGGGCGAACTGTCGCTGGAGGGCTCGACCCGGCCGGCCCGGGGCGCCCTGTCGATCGCGATTGCGGCGGCCCGGCAGAAGCGAGACCGGCCGCTGCGGGGCGTCGTTGTGCCGGCGGCCAGCGCCACCGAGGCGGCGGTGGTCGAAGACATCGAGGTGATTCCCGTCTCTTCGCTGACCGAGGCGGTGCAGTTCTTCGCCGGCGAGGTCGAGATTCCGCCGGCTCCGCCGCGAGTCACCGAGTGGTTCGAGCGGTTCGCCAGCTACGACATCGACTTTGCCGACGTCCGGGGGCAGGAGGCGGCCAAGCGGGCGATCTGCGTGGCGGCCGCCGGCGGCCACAATTGCTTGATGGTCGGCCCCCCGGGGGGAGGCAAGACGATGCTCGCCAAGCGGGTGCCTACCATCCTGCCGCACCTCTCGGCGGCCGAGTCGATCGAGACCACCCGGATCTATAGCGCGCTTGGGCTTCTCCAGCCGGGCCAGCCCCTGTTGGCCACGCGGCCGTTCCGGGCCCCGCACCACACCATCTCCGAGGCCGGGCTGGTGGGGGGCCGCTCGATCCCGATGCCCGGCGAGATCAGCCTGGCCCACAACGGCGTTTTGTTTCTCGATGAGCTCCCTGAGTTCAACCGCCGCACGCTCGAGGTGCTCAGGCAGCCGATGGAGGACGGGGCGGTGACGATCTGCAGGGCCAAGTCGAGCACCCGGTTTCCGGCCGACTTCATGCTCGTGGCGGCGCTCAATCCCTGCCCCTGCGGCTATCGCGGCGATCCGCGGCGGCAGTGCCAGTGCACGACCCCGCAAGTTGAGAAATACATGGCCAAGGTCTCGGGCCCGCTGCTCGACCGGATCGACATCCACCTCGAGGTGCCGGCTGTGCCCTTCCGCGAATTGGCGGCCAAGCGGCCCGGCACCACGAGCGGCCAGATGCGAGAGGCTGTCTTGGCCGCGCGACTGCGGCAGGCCGAGCGGTTCGCCGACAGTGCCACCCGGTCCAACGCCCGGATGAACAGCCGGCAGATCCGGCAGCACTGCCGGCTCGATCCCCCGGCTGCCGAGCTCCTGCGGGCCGCCGTGGCCGACCTCGGCCTCTCCGCCCGGGCCCACGACAAGGTGCTCCGGGTGGCCCGGACCGTCGCCGACCTCGATGGCCACGACACGATCGGTTGCGCCCACGTGAGCGAGGCGATCAACTACCGGCTCCTCGACCGGGGGCTCTGGCAATGACCGGCCGGTGGGGCGGACTTGTTTGCTGCCGGAGCCAGGGCCGGTTCGTGGCAGGTTGCAAACCTGCCCCACGGCGTCGCGTGGACGGCGCGGGGGTAGCTGTGGCAGACTCTCGGTATGGATCATCCGAAACCCCTGATTCCGTTCCCCTCGAGAACCTCAGGCGACCAGCGATTTGCAGGCTCATCCGGGCCTCTGCTGAGGCGGCTTCTCGTGGCCGGGCTGCTCGTTGTGCTCGGCTGCCTGGCCTTCTTGGTGGATGTGCCAGTGGCGGAGTGGTGCCGGCAGCACAGGCTCCCAAGAGAGATTGCCAAATTGGTGGACTTCGCCGAGCTCTTCGGCCATGGCCTGGGGGCGGCGGTGCTGCTGGCGATCGGGCTCGCGCTCGACCCGCTTCTTCGGCAGGCCTCGGGCCTCGCGGCCGCCCGCTGGGACATCGCCCGGCTGCTGGCGGCCACCTACGCGGGCGGCCTGCTGATCGTTGACGTGCTCAAGCTGGCCGTGGATCGGGTGCGGCCGCGGGCGGCCGAATTCGCGTCGATCAGTTCGGTGTTCGACACGTTTGGCACGGGCGTTTGGCGGGCGGCTGGCGAGCCGGATGTCGTCATCAAGCTCGGCAAGGCTGCCGATCTGATGAGCTTTCCCTCCGGCCACGCGGCTGTGGCCGCCGGCTTGGCGACGGCCCTGGCTTGGAAATATCCCCACGGGCTGCCGGTGTTCGCCTGCCTGGCGGCCGCGGCGGCGGCGCAGCGGCTGTTCAGCTCGGCCCACTACCCAAGCGACGTCTTGTTCGGAGCTGCCTGCGGCGTGGCCGCGGCCGCGGTTTGCCTCGGCGTTTCGCGGCCGAGCGGAGGCTCTGCCGCGGCTTGAATCGGGCGGTCGATGGCCGCCTGGCCATGTTCATGCTAGGCTCCCTGGTGTCGAGGCAGGGAGGCCCCGCCAAGCGGGCCGCTAGCCACGATTCCCGCCTTTCCACGCTCCGCGCTCAAGCAAGAGGACTCCATGCCCGCCGCGAAGAAGCCCCGCAAGACCAGCAAGGCCGCCGCCCCGGCCGCGAAGGCCGCCCCGGAACCGGGCGTCGCCGTCGTGGATCGAACGGGAAAACGCATCCTGCTCGTGGACGACGACCAAGAAATCGTCGAATCGATGAAGACCGTGCTCGAATCCCGCGGCTACCAGATCATGGTGGCCCGAGACGGGAATCAGGGCCTCGTGATGGCCGAGAGCGAGGAGCCCGATCTGGTCGTGCTCGACATGATGATGCCGAAGCGAAGCGGCTTTCTCGTGCTCGAGAAACTCCGCCGCAGCCGCCCCGATCCAATGCGGGTGATCATGATCACCGCCAACGAAGGCAGCCGCCACAAGGCCTATGCCGAAATGCTCGGTGTGGACGATTACATCCGCAAGCCGTTCGCCATGGACCGGCTCCTCGAGAGCGTCGATCGACTGCTCTCCTAGCCGCGTCCTATTCCCCCTGGCCCGAGGAGAAACCCGGTGACTGCCCAGTCTTGTGTGCGTCTGGCGATGCGCGGGCATCGCCGCCTGCGATTCCGATCCTGTCGGTTGCTGGCCGCGAGCCTGGCCTCGCTAACCTGCCTGGCAGCGGCCGCCCCGGCGGCCGACGGCACCTGGTCGCAGCCTCCGCAGCCGATGCCGGTGAGCGGGGCCGCCGTCGAGGCGGTGGCCCGGGAAGCGGAGTCGGAGCGGGCCGCCGCCCCCTGGATTTGGGGGGCTGCGAACGACCGCCGCTACCGCCTGGCCACCAGCTTCGCGGGTGGAGCGGCCAGGGCGAGCCTGCTGGCCACCTGCGACAACCGGATGCGGCTTTTGCTCAACGGCAAGGAGGTGGCCCGGAGCGACGCCTGGGAGCGGCCGGTGCTCGTGGATGTGACCGCGGCGATCCAGCCTGGCCCGAACGAACTGGTGGCCGAAGTCGAAAACGCCGGCGGGCCGGCCGGGTTTTCCTGCCGGCTGGTGCTTTCCGCGGCCGACGGCAGCCGACGGGTGATCGAAAGCGATGGCAGCTGGACCGCGACGGATCTGACCGGGCAGGAGTCGGGTCCGACCGTGGCGGCCCGCCTGGTGGCTGCGGCCGGGCAGGGCCCGTGGGGCGATGTCCTTGCCAAGGGAAATCGGGCCGTCGGGAGCCCCGCCTTCAACGTCCCTCCTGGATTCCGGGTCGAGCGGCTGTTTACCGTGCCGCGAGACGAGCTCGGCTCGTGGGTGGCCCTGGCGGTCGATCCCGAGGGCCGCCTGATCGCCAGCGATCAGGGCGACAAGGGGCTCGTGCGGATCTCGCCGGCCCCGCTCGACGGCTCGGGTGACACGATCGTGGAACGGATCCCGGCGCCGATCACCGGAGCCCAGGGGCTGCTCTGGGCCTTCGACAGCCTGTATGTCGTCTGCAACGGCGGCACCGGCAGCGGGCTCTACCGGGTGACCGACTCGACCGGTGACGGGATGCCCGACGCGGTCGAGAAGCTGCGGGACCTCAAGGGGGGCGGCGAGCATGGCCCGCACGCGGTGCAGCTCTCCCCCGACGGCACGCGGCTGTTCGTGATCGGCGGCAACCACACGAAGCCGCCCTTCGCCGTCACCGACCTCACGCCCCCGCAGACGATGGGCGGGATTCGAGAGACGCAGCGGCGGCTCGAACTGGCGGCCGACGGCTCGAGCCGGATACCGGCCTGCTGGGACGAAGACGTGATCATCCCGCGGATGTGGGACGGCAATGGCCATGCCACCGGCATCCTCGCCCCCGGCGGCTTCATCGCCAGCACCGATCCCGACGGCAAGACCTGGGAGCTGTGGTCTGCCGGCTACCGCAATCCTTACGACTTCGCCTTCAATGCCGACGGCGAGCTGTTCGCTTACGACGCCGACATGGAGTGGGACTTCGGCACCCCCTGGTATCGCCCCACCCGCGTCATCCACGCCACCAGCGGCAGCGACCTGGGCTGGCGAAGCGGCACGGCCAAGTGGCCCGCCAGCTACGCCGACAGCCTGCCGGCCCTGGTCGACATCGGCCCCGGCTCGCCGGTGGGCGTCTGCTTCGGCTACGGGGCCCGCTTCCCGGCCGCCTACCAGAAGGCGCTCTACGTCTGCGACTGGACCTTCGGCACCATCTATGCGATCCACCTCGAACCGGCCGGCTCGAGCTACTCGGGCGTCAAGGAAGAGTTTCTCAGCCGCACGCCCTTGCCCCTCACCGACGCGGTGATCGGCAGCGACGGGGCGATGTATTTCACCGTCGGCGGCCGCGGCGGGCAGAGCGAGCTCTATCGCGTCACCTACGAGGGGCCCGAGCCGACCAGGCCCGTGGACGCCCGCGACCCCCGCCAGGCCGAAGCCCGCCGCGAGCGGCGGGAACTGGAGGCCTTGCATCGCCGGCTCGACGATCCCGCTTTGGCCATCGCCCGGGCTGTTTCGGCCCTCTCGAGCCCCGACCGGTTCATCCGCTACGCCGCCCGCGTGGCCCTCGAGCACCAGCCGGTGAACGCCTGGCAGGAGCAGGCCCTGGCGGTCGCCGATCCCCGGGGCCGGATCGAGGGGGCGATCGCCGTGGCCCGCCGGGCCGAGCAGGCGGCCCAGCCGGCCGTGCTGGCCGCCCTCGACTCGATTGATCCCGGGTCGCTTGCGGGAGACGACCAGCTCGCCCTCGTGCGGGCCTATCAGCTGGCCCTGGTCCGGCTCGGGCAGCCTGCCCCCGCGGCCGCGGCCGGGATCGCGGCCCGGCTGGGGCCGCTCTTTCCCAGCGGCCAGTTCGATCTCGACCGCGAACTGGCAAGCCTGCTGGTGGCGGTGCGGGCCCCCGGCATCGCCCGCACGCTCGTCGCCCGGCTGGCCGCGCCGAGCAACTCCGCCGACACCACCAACCTCGCCCCCAGTGAAGACGACCTGCGGCAACTGATCGAGCGAAATGCCCGCTACGGCTCGGCCGTGCGGACCTCGCTCGAGAAGCGGAGCGATCTGCTCCAGATCCACGATGCCTACGTGCTGCGGACCCTGCGGGACGAGCCCGGTTCCCCGGCCTGGACCCCAGCCGATCGCAAGGGCTACTACGAATGGTTCGCCCGGGCCCGGGAGTGGGCCGGCGGCAACAGCTTCCGCAAGTTTCTGGCCAACATCGAGGCGGAGAGCCTGGCCGGCTTGAGCGACACCGAGAAGCTGGCTCTCGAGACGCTCGGCGTCCGCAAGCCCTACGTGCCGCCGCCGCTGCCCAAGCCCAAGGGACCCGGCCGGGTCTGGACGATGTCGGACGTGATGGCCGCCGCCGGCAAGGGGCTGACCGATCGGAGCCGGGATTTCGCGGCCGGCCGGCGGGCCTTTGCCGCGGCCCGATGCATCGTCTGCCACCGCTTCGGCGACGAGGGCGGGGCCACCGGGCCCGACCTCACGCAGGCCGGCGGCCGGTTTCAGCTGGCCGACCTCGTGGAGGCGATTCTTGAGCCGAGCAAGGTGGTCTCGGACCAGTACAAGGCGAGCATCGTGCAGACCGCCGCCGGCAAGGTCGTGACCGGCCGGATCGTGGCCGAAGACGACGATGCGATCACCATGGTGACCGATCCGGAGGACGCCACCAAGTTTGCCCGGATCGCTCGGGCCGACATCGACGAGATCACCGTCTCGCCGACCTCGCTGATGCCGGCCGGCCTGCTCGACCAGCTCAACGAACAGGAGGTGCTCGACCTGATCGCCTACACGCTCTCGCGGGGCAATCCCAAAGACCGACGGTTCAAGCCGGGAAAGTGAATCACGCCCGACCGGCCCGTGCCCGACGTGGGGTAGGCTTGCAGCCTGCCACAGAAAGCCTGGCAGGTTACAAACCCGCCCCACGTTGGCAGGATGGGGGCTTTGCGGGGGCCGCAGCTGGCGTTGACCCGTTTTTTTTTCACCCCTAGATTGCGGCGGTGAGCTCTGGAGCCGGTCGCGGCCGAAAGGCCGGGCCGCTCTCCCGCCCGCCCCTGGATCCCCGCCGTGCACTCGCCTGCTCCCGCCCACGATCGCGATGACGTCAAGGAACGGGTGCGGGACGCCACCGACATCGTCGAACTGGTGAGGGGATACGTTTCCCTGCGGCGGCAAGGCAAGGGCTATGTGGCGAATTGCCCCTGGCACGACGACTCGCGGCCGAGCCTACAGGTCAATCCCGAGCGGCAGACCTACCGCTGCTGGGTCTGCGACATCGGCGGCGACGTGTTCAACTTTCTGATGCGGGCCGAGAAGATCGAGTTTCGCGAGGCCCTCGAGCAGTTGGCCGACCGGGCCGGCATCCCGCTGGCCCGGGGCCGGGCCGGGGCGGCCCACGACGAGCGGGCGGCGCTGGGCCGGGTGCTGGAATGGGCGGCGGCGCGGTTTCGGGGCTGCCTCGAATCGGCGGCCGAGGCCGAGCCGGCCCGCCGTTACCTGGCCGACCGCGGGCTCGACGCCGGCCTGCTCGAGCGGTTCGCCGTCGGCTTCGCGGTCGATTCCTGGGATTGGCTTCTCCGCCAGGCGTCCACGGCTGGCATCCCGGTCGCGGCGCTCGAGCGGTGCGGCCTGGTGGTCAAGCGGGACGACCGCCCGGGCCACTACGACCGGTTTCGCGGCCGGGTCATGTTTCCGATCCGCGATCCCCAGGGGCGGTGCATCGCCTTCGGCGGCCGGGTGCTGCCCGGCGGGCGGGCCGATACGGCCAAGTACATCAACAGCCCCGAGACGCCCCTGTTTTCCAAGAGCGGCACGCTCTATGGCCTCGACACCGCCCGCGACGCGATCGCCGCCTCCCGGCGGGCCGTGGTGGTGGAGGGCTACACCGACTGCCTGGCGGCCCGGCAGGCGGGCTCTGACGACGTGGTCGCCGTGCTCGGTACGGCCCTCACCGAGCGGCATGCCAAGCTGCTGCGGCGGTATGCCGACCGGGTCGTGCTCGTGCTCGATGGCGACGAGGCCGGCCGCCGCCGGGCGAGCGAAATCCTCGGCCTCCTCCTGGCCGAACCGATCGACCTGCGGATCGCCCGGCTGCCCCCCGGGCTCGACCCCTGCGACCTCCTGCTCGCCCAGGGGCGGGACGCCTTCGAGGAGGTGCTCGCCGCGGCCGTCGATCCGCTCGACTACCGAATGGACGAGGCCCTCGCCGCGTTGCCGGCCGACGCCGGCGACGACGCTGCCCTGGCCGCGGTGGAAAGCGTGCTCGCGGCCCTGGCGGCCACGCCCTCCGCGGCGGCCTCGGAGCGGATCCTCAGAGAAGACCAGCTGGTCGGCCGGCTCTCGCGACGGTTCGGGCTCTCCCGCGAGGTGCTTCGCCGCCGGCTCTCCGAATTGCGGCAGCGCAGCCGGGCCGCCCGGCCCGCGACCGTGGCCCAGCCGGCCCCTTCCGCCGCCCGGCTACCGGCCTGGGACCGCGAGGTGCTCGAGGTGCTCGTCGGGGTGCCGGAGGGGGCGGGCCTGGTGGTTCGGGAGGTGCGGCCGACCGACCTCGACAGCGATGCCGGTCGGGCCGTGGTGGAGGCGGCCCGTCGCCTCCATGAGGAAGGCCGCGTGGTCGGCCTCTCGGGCCTGTTAATGGAATTGACCGATCCGGCGATGCAGAGTCTGCTGGTGGCCGTGGACGAGGCCAACGCCGCCCGCGGGCCGGTCGCTTCCGAAGAGCGGCTCGGCCACCTCGCCGACGCCCTCCGCCGCCGCGCGGCCGGCCGGGTGGCCCACGCCAGCGCCCGCGCGATCAAGACATCCCGCCTCGACTCCCGGTCGGAAGCGGAATTATTGGAACGGCTCGTCGCCCAACGGCGGGTCGCTCAGGGCATGTCCGATCCCAAGGATGGGTGAGGATGCCCGCCTCGTCGTTGCAGTCGGTGCGGACAGGCGATTGCCTGCCCGCCCCGGGGGGCGGCGTGCGAGTGACGATGGTATGGTGAAGGAGAACCACAGATGGCCACTTCCGTGCGACCCAGCGAAGACCAGCCCCGCGATCCCGCCAGCGCCGCCGACGACGGCTGTCGCCCCGCCGCCGCGCAGCCCTCGATCCCCGATTTCGAGACCGGCGCCGACCTGGCCCGGCTGGTGGCCCTCGGCACCGAGCAGGGCTACCTGACCTTCGACCAGGTCAACGAGTATCTCCCCGACGAGGCGGTCGATCCGGAGAAGATCGACGGCCTGCTCGTGACGCTCGAGGAGCGGGGGATCGAGATCACCGACACCCCGCCCGAGCCGGCAGCCGCCACGGCGGCGGCCCCTCCGGCCCCGGCCGCCCGCAAGCGGGACGAGGCGATCACCACGCCGCCGGCCAACGCCGGCAACGACCCGATCCGGATGTACCTGGCCCAGATGGCCGAGATTCCGCTGCTGACGCGGCGGGAGGAGATCTCGCTGGCCAAGCGGATCGAGGTGACCCGCAAGCGGTTCCGGCGGGCGGTGCTCGGCTGTGCCTACTCGCTCCAGACCACCGTCGAAACGCTCCGCAAGGTGCACGAGGGGCAGCTCCCCTTCGACCGCACGATCAAGGTCTCGCTCACCGAGCGGCTCACCAAGGAGCAGATCCAGGCCCGGATGCCCCACAACCTCGCCACCCTCGAGCGGCTGATGGAGTCGAGCCGGGCCGATTTCCGGGTCTTGATCAGCCGCCGGAGCACGCCGGCCGAGGCCCGGGCCGCCCGGGGGCGGTTCAAGCGGACGCGGGCCAAGTCGCTGCTGCTCGTCGAGGAGCTCAGCCTCCGCACCCGCCGGGTGCAGCCGCTCGTCAAGCTCCTGCGGGGGATGTCGAGCCGGATGGACGAGCTGCAGCGGGAGCTCAAGGCGATGAAGGCCGGCCAGCGGTCGTGCGACGACCGGGCCGACATGCGGAAGGAGCTCCGCGACCTGATGCTCACCACCCTGGAAAGCCCCCGCTCCCTGCGGACGCGGGTCGGCGGCCTGGAGAAGCTTCGCGAGGAGTACGAGCTGGCCAAGCGAAACCTCTCGGCGGCCAACCTCCGGCTGGTGGTCTCGATCGCCAAGAAGTATCGCAACCGCGGGCTCTCGTTCCTGGACCTCATCCAGGAGGGCAACACCGGCCTGATGCGGGCGGTCGACAAGTATGAGTATCGCCGGGGCTTCAAGTTCTCGACCTACGCCACCTGGTGGATCCGGCAGGCGATCACCCGGGCGATCGCCGACCAGGCCCGCACGATCCGGATCCCGGTCCACATG
>CAYRNG010000357.1:0-14606 GCA_964425395.1 uncultured Candidatus Kuenenia sp.
ATACTGCATCTCCTTGACCATCCGCTCGATGTCGAGCGAGGCCACGGCCGTCTGATCAGCCAGCCGGCGGATCTCGCGGGCCACGACCAGGAAGCCGAGGCCGTATTCGCCCGCCTTCTCGGCCTCGATGGCGGCGTTGATCGAGAGCAGGTTGGTCTGGTCGGCCACCTTGGTGATCGTGGTCACGGCCAGATTGATGTTGGCGGCCCGCTCGCTGATCGTGGCCAGCTTGGCCCCGAACGACGAGGTGCTCTCGGCGAGCGTCCGCATCGTGCCGTCCATGCCCGCCAGGTCGGCCCGGCTCTCGGCCGCCATCGAGCCGGTCCGGCCGGCCATGTCGTTGACCTCGGTCATGGTCCGCACCAGCTCCTGGCTGGTCACCGAGATCTGCTTGACCGCCGCCACCGCCTGGCTGGTGGAGGCGCCGTAGTCGGCCATCACCTGCTGCTGCTCGGTCGAGGTGGCCTGGATCGCCGTGGCCGTGCTCATCAGGGCCACCGAGGAGTGCTGGATCCGGCCGATCAGCCCCCGCAGGTCGCCGGTCATCGTCTGGATCGCCTCCAAGAGCGCGCCGGTCTCGTCGTCGCTGGTCACGTCCACCGTGGCCCGCAGGTCGCCGCCGGCTACCTGCCGGGCGACGGCCATCGCCGTGCGGACGGGGCTCGAGATCGTCCGGGCCACGACCAAGGCCGCCAGGGTGACGCCCAGGATCGTGGCCAGGGAGAGGCCGATGATCGCGGCCCGCTGGAAGCGGACCAGGCCGTAGGCCTCGGCCGCGTCCTGCTTGACGGCCAGTCCCCAGCGGAAGCTCGGCAGGTAGCACCAGGCGGCCACCGCCTCGCGGCCCCGGTAGTCGGTGATCGTGCCGTAGCCGCGGTTGCCGGTGGCGGCCTTGAGCACGCCGCTGTCGCGGCCGGTGTTCAGGGGGAGCCGGAGGCGGAAGGGGGCGTCGGCCACGTGCTTGAGCGGGGTCGTGACCACGACCGCGTCGCCCGCCTGCTGGCCGGCCACGATCTCGCCGGTCTCCCCCAGGCCGGTCACGTCGGAGAGCGTCTGCCAGATCCGCTGCGGGCCCAGGCCCAGGGCCAAGACCCCTACCAGCCGGCCCTCGTCGAACACCGGGCAGGTCACGAAGGCCAAGAGCCGGTCGGCCTTGCCGTAGGCCTGAAAGCCGCCGAAGTCGGACTGGAGCAGCGTCTTGGCCCGGTCGAAGCCGATGGCCAGTTCCGATTCGGCCAAGGGGCCGGTGGACAGCTGGGCCCCCGGCTGGATCACGCCATCGAGCGAAAACAGCACCCGGCCGTTCGGATCGATGAGCAACAGCTGCTCGTAGCCGAACGCCGTGGCGGCGTAGGTGAGGTAGGAGGCGGCCTGGCCCGCGGCGGCCTGGAGCTGGGCCTGCGGGTCGGCTCCCGCGGCCGCGGCCACCGCGGAAAGGTCGCGGACGGCCTTCACGATCGTGGGGCCGCGGGCCAGGGCGGCGGCATCGCGGACCCGCTCGCCGGCGTAGGCCTCGAGTTCGCCGGCCTTCCCGGCGGCGGTTTGGACGAGCGTCTCCCGGACCGACCGCTCGAGTGCCGCGGAGGCGATCCGGGCGGTGATCGCCGTCAGAATGGCGCAGGGGATCAGGGCGATCACCAGAAACCAGAACAACAGTCGGCCGGCGATCGAGCGGCGCATCGCCGGGGCGAAAGACGTTTCGAGGGTCATCGGGTGGCTCCGGCGGCGGCCGCCTCCAGTGCGGTCGGGGCGGTCCAACGGCCTCCCCAGCCACGCTGCAGGTCGGACACGAAGGCCTCCCACTCGGAACGCGAGCGGGAAATCGGAAACGGCATCGGCCGCACGGCGGTGCGGCTGCTCCAGACGACGTCGACCTGCCCGTCGGCGCGGATCCGGCCGATGAACACCGGCCGCCAGGTGTGCTGGGTTTCGGGATCGACCGCGATGATGCCCTCCGGTGCGTCGAGGCTCTGGTGCCGGAGCGAGGCCCGAACCTGCCGGACCTCGGCCGTGCCCGCCTCCCGCACGGCCTGGGCCCAGAGCATGACGCCATTGTACGCCGCCACCATCACGTCGGAGGTGGTCCGGTCGGCACCGTAGCGGGCCTGGAAGGCCCGCACGAAGGCTGCGTTCTGGGGACGATCAAGGCTCTGGAAGTAGTTCCAGGCGGCATAGTGGCCGGCCATTTCGGCGGCCGCGCCGCCCCGCAACTCGTTCTCGCCCACGGCGAAGGTGACCAGCGGCGCGGAGGCTGGCTCCAGCCCGGCGGCCCGCACGGCCCGGGCGAAGGGGATCGCCGAGTCGCCCACCACGCTCGACAGGATCACGTCGGGCTTGGCCGCGGCGATCTCGGCCGCCAGGCCGGCCACGTCGGTCGAGCCGAAGGGCAGGTAGGCCTCGCCGACGAGCTCTGCCCCCAGGCCGACGAGCTGGTCCTTGACGATCGCATTGACGCACCGCGGCCAGACGTAGTCGGAGCCGACCAGGAAGAACCGCCGGGCCTGGAGGGTGTCGTGGCACCACTGCACCGCGGGGATGATCTGCTGGTTCGGCGCGGCCCCGGTGTAGACGATGTTGGGCGACTGCTCGAGCCCCTCGTAGGCCATCGGGTAGACGAGCAGGTGGTCGGCCGCCTCGACCACGGGAAGCACGCCCTTGCGGCAGGCGCTCGTCCAGCAGCCAATGATCACGACGGCCTGCTCCTGCGTGATGAGCCGCTCGGCCTCGCGGGCGAAGGTGGGCCAGTCGGAACCGCCGTCGGCGATCACCCAGCGGACGGGTCGGCCGAGCAGGCCGCCGGCCCGGTTGATCTCCTCGAGGGCCAGCACCTCCGCGTCGATCATCGCCCGCTCGCTGATCGCCATCGGGCCGGTCTCGGAGTGGAGGATGCCCACCACGATCGGCCGGCGATCGACGAGGAGCCGGTCGAGCAAAAGCCAGCCGGCCCCGGCCAGGCCGGCCAGGAGCGGCAGGACCAGCCAGGCGGGCCAGCGGGCTCGGGAGCGACGGGCCAGCGGCTCGTCGGCGGGGACGATGCCGGTCGGCGGAGTATTCTGGGATGCGGACATGGGTTACCGGGGGGAGGGGATCGGCCAGCCTGCCACCACAGGCAATCTTTGTTCATCTTTCCCGACCGGGCGACCGGCGGGCCGAAAATACCGGTCGGACCGGCTGGGAGGGGTCGAAAATGGCTCCTCGGGCCCATCCGAGTCGGAAATTCCCCGGGCCAGGCCCGCTCCTGCTTCTGGGGCGGCGGGCGGTCGTTCATTGATTTCACACATAAAAACAGGTATCCAAATCGTATTCTCTGGGGGTTGGGACCGTTCTTGGACGGCACCGATTTCCCGGCCCGGCTTGAAACTGGCGGGAAGTGCATCAATCGGATACGCTAGAGCCCCGGTCAGGGTTCTCGCTCTTCGGCGGCGCCGCTGAGCTTGAAACAAGGAGAGTCTTCAATGCCCGACACCTTTGACCTCGAGCCACAGACAGGATCTGGCAATCCGGCCATCGACCGGATCGTTGGCGTCTCGGCCTGGGCCGATCAGGTGCGGCGGTCGATCGAGCTGGTGGGAGCCCACCAGTCGAGCGTGCTGATCATGGGCCCTAGTGGCACGGGCAAGGAGCTCATCGCGCGAGCGATCCACGCCTCCAGCACCCGCTCCAAGAAGCCGTTCATTCCCGTTGACTGTGCGGTCACCACTGGCACGCTGTTTGCCAGCCACATGTTCGGCCATGTGAAGGGATCCTTCACGGGCGCCACCGCTTCCACGCTGGGCTGCTTCCGGGCGGCCGACGCGGGCACGATCTTTCTCGACGAAATCGGGGAGATGGAACTCGAACTGCAGGCCAAGCTGCTGCGGGTGCTCCAACAGCGGGTGGTCGTGCCGGTGGGCAGCCACGAGGAGCTGCGGGTCGATGTCCGCGTGCTGGCGGCCACCAACCGTGACCTGGCCGTCGAGGTCAACGAGGGCCGGTTCCGGGAAGACCTCTTCTATCGGCTGAACGTGGTCGCCATCCGCACCATTCCCCTCCGCGAGCGGCCCGAAGACGTGCCGATCCTGGCCACGCGGTATCTGACCGAACTCGCCGGGCGGCACGGGATGCCGATGTGCTCCCTGACACCCCCGGCCATCGATATCCTTCAGGAGTATGCCTGGCCGGGCAACGTCCGCGAGCTCGAGAACGTGCTCGAGCGGGCCGTGATGTTCTCCTCCGGCGACCGGATCGACTCCGAGTCGCTCAGCGGCCTGATCTGCGGCGGCGAAGGCCCCGTGGCTGGCGCCGCCGGCTCGCTCGGCCAGATGGCGATGGCCGCCAGTCGAGGGATCGTGTCGCCGACGGCGGTGCCGGGCGTGTTTCGAGTCGAGCCGAACCTGCGGCCGCACGCTGCACCTGCCGACAATCCGCTTGATAATTCCGACGCCGCGATCATGGCCCGGCTGAAGGATTGGCCCTCCCTGGCAGACGCCGAGCGGGCCCATGTGGAAAAAACACTCGCTGCCGCCCTGGGCAATCGCTCCCTGGCGGCCAAGGTGCTGGGCGTCGATCGCTCGGTGCTGCGGCGGAAGCTGCAGAAGTACGGGCTTCAGGACGAGGGCGGCTGAGCCGCGGCCACGATCTGGCCTCGGCGGTGGCGTCCGAGAAGCCGGGCCGATCAGCCGGCCTTGGCCCGAATGGCGGGCTGGTCTTCCTCGGGCACCCGCAGCTTGAGCGTCGGGGCCGGAGGTGCCCGCCGCTCCTGGGCGAAGCCCCGGCTGCCGCTACCCAGGAATTCGCGGAGGTGGCTGACCGCCGGGCTGGCGAACTCGCGGCCCAGCGCCTCGAGCACCTCCCGCCAGGGGAGACCGCGGCGGTAGATCGCCCGGTAGGCGGCCTTCAGCTCGGCGATGTCGTCGGCCGAATGGCCGCTCCGCCGCAAGCCCACGATGTTGAGCCCCACCACGCAGCTGGTCTGGCCGTCGAGGAGCAGGTAGGGGGGCACGTCTTGCACCACGCGGGCGTGGCCGCCGACCATCGCCAGCCGCCCGATCCGGCAGAACTGGTGCACGGCGACAGCGCCCGAGACGAAGGCCCGGTCTTCGACGGTGACATGCCCGCCGAGGAGGGCCGCGTTGGCGAAGATGCAGTTGTTGCCGACCCGTGCATCGTGGCCGAAGTGGGTGCCGGCCATCACGTAGTTGTGGTTGCCGACGACGGTGTCATGGCCCGCCTTCATGGCCCGATGGATGGTGACGTGTTCCCGGAACACGTTGTGGTCGCCGATCACGACGCGGCCGATCTCGGCCGGCCGGGCGACGTGCTGGGGCGCGCCTCCGATGACCGCGTGCTCGCCAAACTCGTTGTGGCAGCCCGCCACGACGCCGGCCTTGACCACGGCCCCGGAGGCGACCGTGCAGAAATCGCCGACCTCCGCCCCGGCCTCGATCGTGGCGAAGGGACCGACGCTGACTCCGATCCCCAGCCGGGCCTCAGGACTCACCACGGCCAGCGGATGGATGCTCACGGGAGTCCTTTCGGGCGGAAAACCTCCGGCCTGAGTGCCGGGTCGAAGGGGGTTATCGGCTCGCTCCCGGTCCGGATTCAATGCCAGTTTCCCCCGCCAAGGCGCAGTCGGCCCACCTCCCCCCGCTTGCCAGGCCGGTGGGTTGAGCCGGCGGCCGGCTGACGGTTTACTCTTGTCTGAAGCCTTCCCTTCCTCGGCCCAGGAGACTTGATCAATGGCAGCTGAGCATGCGACCCGGGAGGCCCGGTACGCCGCGGCGGAAAAGCTCAAGGACGATGGCGACCTGGCCGGAGCCGTGGCGGCCATGGAGGCCCTGGTGGCCGACGAGCCCGACTACGCCCTGGCCCATTCCGCCCTGGGGGCCTGGTGCACGCGGCTCGAGCGGCACGCCGAGGCGGTCAAGCACGCCCGCCGGGCCTGCGAGCTCGAGCCGGGCGACCCGTTCAGCTACACGGCCCTGTCGGTCGCCTGCATGCGGGCCGGGATGATTCCCGAAGCCGAGGAAGCCCTGGCCCGCTCGCGGATGCTGCAGGGCGGCTAGCGGGCCCCGTCGCGGCCTTCTGATGCTGCCCCCCGGGGACTGTCCCCGCCGCGGGGACTGTCCCCCTTTCGCCTCCCCGCCGCGGGGACTGTCCCCCTTTCGCCATCCTGGCGTGCGGGACCAATCCGCTTCGCGGACCGGTGCCCTTCCAACGCCGTCGAGATAGCACGGGCACGCCTCCCGCGACCGTGGATTCCCGAGACCCGCCTGAAGGAAAGGGGACAGTCCCCGAAGCGGGGACAGTCCCCTCACATCCGGCCAGCTGCCGCAGCCCCGGCCCGCCGCTCACTCGTCGCCTACCGGCTCCGGCTCGGCGGGAGCTGGGGCGGGCTTTTCGGCGAGGGCCCGGTCGAGATCGCGGAGGCGGGCGGCATCGGCAGGTGACATCACGGCCCGCTCAAGCCCGGCGGTGCGGGCCTTGGCGAGGGCCTCCCCCGCGGCCCGCTCGTCGCCGGCGGCCAGTTCGGCCGTGGCGAGGTGAAGGTATTTGGCCGCCGAAGGCTGGAGGCAGGCCTCGCGGAGGTCGGCCACGGCCCCGGTGGTGTCGCCGCCGGCCAGCCGCACCAGGCCCCGGGTGTCGAGCAGATCGGGCAGGGGGCCGAGCTCCTCGACCGCCGCGTCGATCAGCCGGCGAGCCTCGGCCATCGTCGCAGGCTTGGCCAGGTGAAAGGCGAGGTTGTTGGACACGATCGCCCGCTGGGAGGCGTCGAGATCTTTGCGCTCGAGCAGGCCGCGGTAGGCCTGCTCGGCCTCGGCCTCGTTGCCCTCCAGGGAGACGAGCTCCGCATCGAGCAGCCGGATCACGAGGCTGCCCGGATCGATCCGCTTAGCCTTGTCGATCGCGAGCCGTGCCCGGTCCGCCGCCTCGCGCCGGTTGCCGGGATCGACCTGCGACCGCACCACCTGAACCGCCAGGCCCAGGGCCCGTTCCAGCGAGAGGCTGTCCCACTGCGACTGAAGCAGGTCGAGGGCCTCGCCGGGCTTGCCCTGCCGCCCCAGGAAATCGACCCGGGCCGTCACGCCTGCTCCGCCCAGGCTCGCATATTGCTCGAGAATCCGGTCAGCCGCCTTGGCAAAGCCGAGGTCTTCCATCAGCTTGGCCACGGCGGCCAGCTGGGCCGGCTGGTCGGCGGCCACCAGGCCGCCGGGCATCAGCTGCCGGGCCGCCTCGACCGCCTTCGGCCGGTCGTTTTCGGCCAGCGCCAGCTTGGCCTCGAGGGCGACGGTGATTGCCGACTGGGAGGCCGACTGCTTGAGGCGGCGGAGCCAGGTGCGGGCAGAAGAGACCTCGCCATGCTCGATCAGCTTCTCAACGAGCATCGCCACGTAGGCGGGGGGCGTTTCGGGCCTGGCGACCAATGCCACGAGCTCGTCACGGGCGGCGGTCCACTGGCCGGTTCTCTCATGCAACTGGGCCCGGAGCAGCCGTTGGGAGGTGGGGAGGGGCTGGAGGGCGGAGAGTTCTTCGAGCCGGGTGATGGCCCGTCGCCAGTTGGCAGGCTCGGGGCGGTTGGCCAACAGCGAGATCTCGAGCCCCAGATCCTCGGCCGACGCCTTGCCGTCGCGGCCGCGGTTGTCGCGGAGGATCGCCAGCGCCTCCTCGAGCTGCCGGTAGGAGCCCCGCTCAGCCGTCAGCTCCGCGAGCACCCGCCGGGCCCAGGACCGATAGGCTGCGGCATCCTCGCCGCTGGTCGCCAGGATCGTGTCGAGCAGGCCGCGGGCCTCCTCGAGGCGGCCCTTGCGAACCTCGAAGGCGGCCAGCCGCCGGATCGCCTCCATGTTGTCGGGCCAGCCCTGGGCCGCCTCGCGGAGCGCCTGCTCGGCGTCGGCAGTACGGCCGAGCATCTCGTAGCCTTGCGCCAGCGTCAGTTGCCGGGTGGGCTCCTCCATCAGGGCGGCGGCCTTGGTGAGCGCCCGCTCCGCAGCGGTCGGGTTGCCGGCGGTCAGCCGGAGCGTGAACAGGGCCAGCCAGACTTCCGCTGAGTCGGGCTTGAGCTCCGTGGCCCGCTCGAGTATCTCGCCGGCTCGTTCGGTCTTGCCAGAGCGGGTCAGGAGTTGCCCCAGCCAGAGCAGGTCTTCGACGTTCTGCGTGTCGCCGGCCACGCTCTGTTCGGCCAGAGCCACCGCCTCTTCGAGCTTGCCGGCCCGGAGTTCGACCTCCGCCGAGATCCGCTCGAGGCCAGCGGTGCCGTCGGCACCCAGCAGAGCCATGGCCTGTTGGGCCTCCTCCAACCGGTTGGCCGAGTAGAGCATGGCTACCAGCCGCCGCACGACCGGCGGATTGACCGACCCGGCAGCCACCGCCCGCTGGAGCCGGCCGATGGCCGCCTCGCGGTCGCCGCGGAGGCTGTCAACGTCGGCTGCCAGCAGCTGGATTTGCGGCCAGCCAGGCCGATCGGCTTCCGCCTCTGCCAGCTTGCTGCGGGCCTCATCGAGGAGCGACCGCACCTCCACTGGCAATTCCCCCAGCGGGCGGTCACCCGCCGCCGACGCTTGGGCCATCTCCTCGCGGGCCTCGAGGATGGCGACGCTCGCCTCGGCCACCCGGCTGCGGGCCGACCGGCGGCCGGCGATCTTGCCAATCTCGGTGGCCGCCGCGCGGGCCTTGTCGAGATCGCGGCTGGCCACCGCCAGTTCGAGGAGCGCCTCCCGGGGCCGGAGGTCGTCGGGCTGCCGTTCGGCCGCTTGCCGCCAAAGCCGCTCAGCCTCGGCCGCGTCGCCCATCGCCAGCCGCATGGGGGCGAGCGTTTCGAGCAATTTGGCGGCGGCGATCGGGGGCAGGCTGGCGATCCGGTTCTCGATACCAGCCAACCCTGCGCGGGCCTCCTCGCGGGGCCCGCGGGCAACCGCCTGGGCCTCGACTGCGAGCATTTGAGGAGTGTCGCGAATCTCGGCCGGCAACTCGGCCAGCATCACGAGGGCGGCCTCGCTTCCCTCCTCGCGGAGCACGAGCGTGATCCGGGCGGCCCAGAGCTGCGGGTCGGGGTTTTCCCGGGTCGCCTCCGCGAGCAGCTCGCGGGCCGCCTGGAGCTCGTCCCGCCTGACCAGCGTCTCCGCCCGCAGGAGGGCCAGTTGGGCCGGGGCCACGCTGGGGGAGGCCTCGAGCGCGGTAAGCAACGAATCGACCACGCTCCAGTCGCGTTCCGCTCGGGGCAGGGCGGCCTGCTTGCCGATCCGGAGTTGGAGCAGCGGGTACCAGAGCTGCGGAATCTCCACGAGCTGTTCCGGCGGCAGCCCGCCGGCGATGGCCTCGAACTCCGCCAAAGCCTGGTCGGTCTGGCCGGCCGAGACGAGGGCCTGGGCCGCGCCGGCCCGGGCGGCCAGCGACGTCGGGTCGTCGCTCAAGATCCGGCGATTGACCTCCAGCTGGGCGTCGAACTCGTCGAGCTGGGCGTGGCACTGGCCGAGGTAGAGGTCGACCTGACGGATCATGTCGGCGTTGCCAAGCACCATTGGGCGGATCTGCTCGAGCTTCAGTTTGGCGTCATTCCAGCGGCGCTCCGCGACCAGCAGGCGGGCCTCAAGGAGGCCGACGGCGGCGCTTGTGGAGCCGTAGAATTCCCGGACCCGGGCGATCGCCTGGCTCGCCTCGATCAGCTTGTTCTGCTGAAGCAGTGCGTCGGTGAGCATCAACAGCAGCGAGGCCCGCCCCGGGATCCGCTCCACGCCGTCGAGCAAAACCTGCTCGGCGCGGGCCAGGTCGCCCGACTGCATCGCCACCGCCGCCAGGCCGCGGTAGGCCCGCTCCTCTTCCGGGAACAGCTCGAGTGCCCGTTCGGCAGCCGCCTGAGCCTGCGGCCAATCCCGCTGGGCCAACGCCAGCTCGAAGCTGGCGAACACGCAGTCGGCATCGTCCGGCGCCAGGGCATTGGCCCGGGCCACCGCCTCGGCCGCCTCCGCGAGCTCCCGCCGCTCGCGGTGCCAGGTGGCCAAGGCCAACCAGGCCCGCGGGTCGTCCTTCCGCCGCGCCACGAGCTGCTGGAGCACGGCTTGGGCGTCGGCGGCGGCCGACATCCGCTCCTGGAGGATCGCCGCCAGCATGATGGAGGCGTCGCTGGGAGCGTCGGTCGTGTCAACGTCATCGCGGAAGCGACGTGTCTCGAGGTCGTAGCCGATGAGTTCAGCCGCGATTTCGGCCGCCTCCTGAAACTCGCTGGAGCCGAGGTAGGAACTCGCCATGAGGAGGCGGAGATCCGCCGGCTTGACTCCCTGATCGTCCCCGCCGGCCGCGGCCGCTGCGGCCCGCCGCCTCTCGAGCACCTCCAGATGCTCGCGGGCGTCGGTGGGGCGGCCGATGCGGAGTTGAAACTCCGCCAGTTGCCGCCGCAGGTCGTCGTCGTCGGGGTTGCGACGGACTGCGGTCTCGAGGTTATTGAAGGCCCTGGCGACGTCGTTGCGGGTAGCGTCGGCGGCCGTGGCCCGGCTGAGGAGCAGCTTGGAATACTCGGCGAAGGCCTCGTTGTCGCCTGGTCGCAGAGCAACGTACTGCGCGAGCAGTTCCATGGCCTGGGCGGACTTGCCCTCCTCGATCCGCTGCCGGGCGAGTTCCAGCTTGCCGCCGGCGTTGCGGGAGACCTGGAGGCGACGCAGGAGCAGCAGCCCGCCGCCGATCACCATCGCGGCCACAATCAGCAGCAGCAGAAACTTGAAGTTGACCCTGCGCATCGCAGCTGGCTCCGGGGGCTTGGAGATGGCGGATTGGCTCCCGCCCAGAATCCGCAGTTTAGCAGCCTCATCCGCCGCCGCACGCCGCTCAAAGTCTGGGCAAAGTTGAAGGGCCGACCGTGCCGATTATTCCGATCGTGCGAGATGTGCCGAGCCTCCGAGAGGCGGAAACCATGACAATGCCCACCCTGCCGATTGCCCTGCGTTCCCTCGTTTTCCCCGCCTTGGCGGGGCTCGTGGCCTGTTTGTTCGGAGCTGCTGTCCCGTCGCAGGGGCTGGCTGCCGGGTCTCCCGTGGGCCGGCCGATCGAGGATCCAGCGGTGGTGCCTGCGGGCGGCGGGCATGGTCAGGCCTGCCGGTCGGGCCAGTGTCGGCACGGCGGACACGGCCACCTGGCCGGCTGTCGGGATGGCCGCTGCGTGCCCTACTGCCCGGTGCGGCCACAGGAATTCGGATTCTACGGGACCCAGTGGCGGCGCTGGCCGGGGGAGGGAGTCGTTCCGGTCTCCGATGATCGGGCGGTGACCCCCGTGGTGCCCCCGCGGCTGGCCATTCCGAGCCCCGACCAGGAATCGATGCAGTCGCCGGAAGACGACGCCGATCGCCCCGACCCCGAAGCCGGGCGTGCGGAGGGGGTCAGCCCGGCCGACCCGTTGCCGCCGCTGCCGCCGACGACTCCGCAGCCGCCCTTGGAGCCGGCCCCTCGGACGCTCGAGCCCGCTCCGCAGTCAGAGCCGTCGCCGCCTGAGCCTGCGGCCGAATCGGAGTTGAAGAAGCCCGATCCCGAGACGCCCGAGCCCAAAGCGGCCGATCCCAAAAAGCCCGACCTCCCGAAGCCGGCCGTCCCCCCGCTGCCCGAAGAGGAAAACCTGTTCGAGGCTCGGCAGAGGAGCACGATCCGGCGGCGGTTTCTGGTGGGGCAGGCCGGGGCCGAGGGGAACGGTGCCGCGGAAGTTCGTCCGGCGGCACATGGCAGCCTGGCGGATCCGCGGGATGTGCCCCCAGTCCCCTTCGACCCCGCGGCCGAGGGCCGTCGGCTCCGCACCATTCGCTGAGCCTGCCGACTGCGAGAGGCGGGAGTCGAACCCGCACGCCTTGCGGCACTGGAACCTAAATCCAGCGCGTCTGCCAGTTCCGCCACTCTCGCGAAGGGGATCCCCCGAAAGTTTACCGTATCGAGGTGGCGGGCGGGGTTGCCCGTGCCAATCGAGCCGGCGGGTTTTCTTGAACGAATCGTCCGGCGAAACTACAACATCTTTTTCCCGCCCCGCGATCCCAGTTCGGGACCGCCCTCGTCCCCCCTTTCTCCGTGAGCCATTTTCCCATGCACGTTCCCCTGGTGGTCCTCGGTGGCGGCCCCGGCGGCTATGCCGCCGCGTTCCTGGCGGCCGACCTCGGCATGGAGGTGGCCCTCGTCGATCGCGACGATCGGCTGGGGGGCACCTGCCTGCTGCGGGGCTGCATTCCCTCCAAGGCCCTCCTCCACGTGGGTCGGGTGCTGGCCGAGTCGCGGGAGATGGCCGACTGGGGCATCCAGTTTCAGGAGCCCACGATCGACCTCGACGCCCTCCGGGCCCGCAAAGACAAGGTGATCTCCGCCCTCACCGGCGGCCTGGGGCAGCTGGCCCGCCGCCGCAACGTCACGCTCGTCCGCGGCGTGGCCCGGTTCACCGGCTCGGGCAGCCTGGCGGTGACCGCGGCGGACGGCTCGAGCACCACGATCACCTATGACCATTGCGTCCTGGCCAGCGGCTCCCGGCCGGCCCGGATTTCCGCCTTCGACATCGGCAGCGAGCGGGTCATGGACTCGACCGGCGCCCTCGAGCTGCGGGACATCCCCCAGACGATGCTCGTCGTCGGCGGCGGCTACATCGGCCTCGAGATGGGCACCGTGTATGCGGAGCTCGGCTCCAAGGTGTCGGTCGTCGAGCTCACCGACGGCCTCCTGCCGGGGGCCGACCGGGATCTCGTCAAGCCGCTCCACAAGCGGCTCGAGAAGCTGTTCGCGGCGATCCACCTTCGCACCAGGGTGGTCTCGTTGGCCGACACCGGCACGGCGGTGCGGGTCGAGTTTCAAGGTCCGGAAGGACCGTTTAGCGAGGAGTTCGCCCGGGTGCTCGTGGCCGTGGGGCGGCGGCCCAACTCCGACGGCCTGGGGCTCGAGAACACCGGGGTCGTCGTCGATGCCAAGGGGTTCGTCGAAGTCGATGACCGGCAGCGGACGGCCGATCCGCAGATCCTCGCCATCGGCGACGTCTGCGGCGAGCCGATGCTCGCCCATCGGGCCAGCCATCAGGGGAAGGTGGCCGTCGAGGCCCTCCACGGCGAGCCGGCCGTGTTCGCACCGCAGGCGATTCCGGCCGTGGTGTTCACCGACCCTGAGATCGCCTGGGCCGGCCTCACCGAGCAGGAGGCCGCGGCCGCCGGCCGAACCGTCGAGGTGAGCCGCTATCCCTGGGCGGCCAGCGGCCGGGCCCACGCCCTGGGCCGGACCGACGGCCTGACGAAGATCCTCCTCGACCCTGAGACCGACCGGGTGTTGGGCGTGGGGATCGTCGGGCCGGGGGCGGGCGAGCTGATCGCCGAAGGGACGCTGGCCATCGAGATGGGCTGCTCGGCCCGCGACCTGATGGAGACGATCCATCCCCACCCGACGCTCGGAGAGACCGTCGCCTTTTCCGCCGAGAACTACTTCGGCCTGGCAACCGAGATCTACCGGCCGCGGGCCGAGGCCACCGCCGGCTGAGTCAGGAGCGCGAGCCCGGGGATTCCCCATAGAAGCCCCGGGCGCGAGCCCGGGGATCCCGGCTGCCGGCCTGCTTCGGCCTCCGCCGGCCGGGCCACGAATCGCCCTAGACGCCCCCGGCAAAACCGGAATAATCTGAAAAAGTTCGCCTATTCACTGGAGTTCGCCATGCCCAGCCCTGAGACCGACCAGGCAAACGACGTTGCCAGCCAGGCCCCCGGGGGCAATGCGGGCTCGGCCCTGCCCCGCGGTGCCCATGTCCCGATGGCGATCAGCCAGGCAGGGGAGGGGGCGACCGGCCAGCCGGAGATCACCGACGGCGTGTCGGCGGTCGATGCCGACCCGACCGAGACCCGGGAGTGGCTCGACTCGCTCCGCTACGTGATCAACAGCCGGGGAGGCGACCGGGCGGCCTACCTCCTCCATGCCATCGAGCAGGAGGCCTATCGCCTCGGGGTGCCGATCCCGTTCTCGGCCACCACTCCGTACATCAACACGATCCCCGTCGATCGCCAGCCCCCGTTCCCGGGCAACCGCGAACTCGAGCGGCGGATCAAGAGCATCATCCGCTGGAACGCGATGGCGATGGTGGTCCGGGCCAACCGGGAAGACAAGAGCATCGGTGGCCACATCTCGACCTTCGCCTCCTCGGCCACGCTCGTCGACGTGGCGATGAACCACTTCATCCGCGGCCGCGGCGACGACTACTCCGGCGACCAGGTCTATTTCCAGGGGCATGCCTCGCCCGGGGTCTACGCCCGCGCTTACCTCGAGGGGCGGCTCACCGAGAAGCACCTGGAAAACTTCCGCCGCGAGCTGGCGGAGGGGGGCGGCCTGTCGAGCTATCCGCATCCCTGGCTGATGCCGGGGTTCTGGGAGTTTCCCACGGTCTCGATGGGCCTGGGGCCGATCATGGCCATCTACCAGGCGCGGTTCAACAAGTATCTCCAAGATCGCGGCATCAAGGACACCAGCCGGCAGCACGTCTGGTGCTTCATCGGCGACGGCGAG
Organism: uncultured Candidatus Kuenenia sp.; assembly: GCA_964425395.1. GTDB lineage: Bacteria > Planctomycetota > Planctomycetia > Pirellulales > UBA1268 > QWPN01. The sequence continues at coordinate 14,467 of CAYRNG010000357.1, forward strand.
ACCGACGAGCCCGAGACGCTCGGCGCCATCTCGCTGGCGGCCCGCGAGCAGCTCGACAACCTGGTGTTCGTGATCAACTGCAACCTCCAGCGGCTCGACGGCCCGGTCCGCGGCAACGGCAAGATCATCCAGGAGCTGGA
>CAYRNG010000358.1:0-3964 GCA_964425395.1 uncultured Candidatus Kuenenia sp.
CTCGGCGTGGGAGATCTGGTAGCCCGCCACCGGCCTGTCGGCCTGCCGCTTGGCCGCCATCACCAGTTCGGCCAGCGTCGTGAAGGTGCCGCCGCAGCCAACCAGGAGGTGGGGAGCGAACAGGGGCCGGGCGGTCTGCTTCTTGAGGCAGCCGGCGATCTCGGCCTCCAGCTGTCGGAGGCCCTCCTGGAAGGAGGCGGCGTCTCGCGGGTCGCCGGTACCGAACTGCTCGGTGAGCCGCACTGCCCCCAGCGGGGTCGAATAGATCGACTCGATCAGGTTGCCGGTGGCGAACACGATCTCCGTGCTGCCGCCGCCGATGTGGGCCACCACCACGTTGCGGCCCGCCAGGTCGAAGGACTGCTGGACGCTGGCGAAGGCCAGCCGGGCCTCCCGCTCGCCGGAGATCACCTCCACCTCCAGCCCCACCTCCTCCCGCACCCGGCGGCAGAACTCGGGGCCATTGCGGCTCTCGCGGACGGCGCAGGTGGCGATCGTGCGGAGGGCCGAGACCTGGTAGCCGGTGGCGATCTCCTTGAAGGTTCGCAGGGCCGCCACCGTCTGGTCCATCGACTCCTCGTCGAGCCGCCCCTCGGAGGAGACGCTCCGGCCGAGCCGGGTGGGCTCCCGCTCCTCGTCGAGGATCCGGTAGGCGGAACCCCGGAGGGCCTCGGCCACGAACAGCCGGACGCTGTTGGAGCCGATGTCGATGGCCGCCAGCCGGCAGGCCATGTCGGGGGAGAGCCAGATCTGGCGGTCGTCGGGCGGCTGGTCCAAGGGCGGACTTCCTGTCGGTGAGCCTCAAAGCATACCTTCCCCTGCCGTTCCGGCCTCGGCAGGACCGGGCATCGGCTACACTTGCGTCGTACCCTGCGGCCCGGCCGGGCCGCCCGCTTCCGCCTGTGCCCGCCACCCTTGCCGCTTCCCGCTCCGCTCCTTTTCGGTGCCGCCGCCTTTATGCCGCCCCTGGCCCGCGCGGCCGTGGCGGTGGGCAACTTCGACGGCGTCCATCTGGGCCATGCCGCGATCGCCGGCCGACTGCGGGAGATCGCCGCGGCGGCGGGCGTCCCGGCGGTGGCCCTCACCTTCGATCCCCACCCAGCGAGCATCGTCAGACCGGCCACGGCGCCGATCCCGCTCACCACGGCCGCCCGGCGGGCCGAGCTGCTCTTGGGTCTCGGCCTCGACGCGGTGCTCATCCAGCCGACCGACGCGGCGCTCGTGGCCCTCTCGGCCGAGGCCTTCTACCGGGAGATACTTCGCGGCCAGCTGGGCGGGGTGGCCTTCGTGGAGGGGGCCGACTTCCGGTTCGGGGCCGGCCGGGCGGGCGACGTAAACCTGCTCGAGCGGCTGGCCGCGACAGACGCCGCGACCGTGGCGATCGTGCCACCGGTGCTCGCCGGCGGGGGGCCGGTCTCGAGCTCGCGGCTGCGGGGGCTGGTGGCGGCCGGCGACGTGGCGGCGGCCACGGCCCTGGCGACGGCGCCGCACCGGGCTACCGGCCGGGTCGTGGCAGGCGCCCGCCGCGGCCGGTCGCTCGGCTTCCCGACAGCCAACCTCGCCGACGTCGCCACGCTCCTGCCGGCTCCCGGCGTGTACGCCGCCCGGGCGGCCTTCGCCGGCGCCGGCGAGCCCCGCCGCTGGTTCGCCGCCGCCGTCAACGTGGGCGCCGCGCCGACCTTCGGGGAGACGGCCGCGGGCCTCGAGGTGCACCTCGTCGGCTTTTCAGGCGACTGCTACGGCCGCCTGCTGGACGTTGACTTCCTCATGCGGCTGCGGGACACTCGCCGCTTCGCTTCGGCCGAAGATCTCAAGACGCAGCTCGCCGCCGACGTGGCCCGGGCTACGGCGATCGGGGCCGATTCACCTGCACGGGAGCCGTAGATGCGACTCGACTGGGCCAGCCTTCTCGACCTGCTCCGCAAAAGCCAACGGTTCGTGCTCACGAGCCACGTCCGCCCCGACTGCGACGCCCTCGGCAGCGAGCTGGGCCTGGCCGGGATCCTGACGGCCCTCGGCAAGGACGTGCGGATCGTCAATGCCCAGGCCACCCCGGCGAACCTGGCCTGGATCGACCCCGACCGGCGGCTCGAATCGCTCGCCGGCGGCGTCAAGCCGGCCGACTTGGCCGACCGCGAGCTGCTCGTCGTGCTCGACACCAGCGCCTTCGCCCAGCTCGGGGCGATGGCCGACGTGGCCAAGGGGATGCGGGACCGCGTGCTCGTGATCGACCATCATGTCAGTGAAGACGACCTCTCCGACCGGTGGTTCAAGGACACCTCGGCCGAGGCGACCGCCCGGATCGTCTACGAGATCGGCCTCCGCCTCCGGGTGCCGCTCACCGAGCGGATCGCCACCCCGCTCTATGCCGGGCTCTCGACCGACACCGGCGGCTTCCGGTTTCCGAACGTCTCCGGTGAGAGCTTCCGGATCGCGGGGCGGCTGGTGGACGCCGGGGCCGACCCCACGGCCATCTACCGGGAACTCTTCGAGCAGGACTCGCTGGCCCGGCTCAAGCTCGTCGGCCGGACGCTGGCCGGGGCCGCGACCGACCACGACGGCCGGGTGATCTATTCCCAGGTCCGGCAGCAAGACATCAAGGAGGTCGGTGCCGTGCCCGCCGACACGGAGGACCTCATCAACCTCACCCTCGCCGTCAAGGGCACGGAAGTGGCGGCGATCATGATCGAGCAGCCCGACGGCCGGACAAAGCTCAGCTTCCGGAGCCGGGGGCCGGTCGATTGCTCGGCCCTGGCCGGCCGGTTCGGCGGCGGCGGCCACAAGGCGGCCGCCGGCGCGATCGTCGAGGGCCCCTTCGACGCCGTAGCCGAAAAAGTCCGCACCGCCGTCACCGAAGCCTGGGTTGCGCGGGGAACCTGACCCAGACTGGCAGTCGTTTCGCCCCCACGTCCACTCGCCGCAGCCGCCGGCCGGGGGCACGGGCTCGCCGCCGGCGGGTTTTGACAATTCGTGCTCGTGCGAAGTGGATCGCTCACTCTGCCAGTCAAAATTCACCGTCGGCTGCGCGCGACCCCCGGCCAGCTCCCCACAAAAGGTCGGTACAATCGTCAGGCCGCGGTCAGATGACTGATCTCGTCGTGGCAGGATGCCCTGAGCGAACGTCCGGCGACGGGGTACTGGCAGCCCGACCCCACGCTTGACGCTGCACTTTGTCGCCACCGTCAAGCAGGAGCTAGAATGTTGGGGTCATGCCACGTGCTCAGAGTGAGATTGTGAACCGCGACCCGACCCCCGCCGCGGGCGACTCCCGCCGCGGCTTCCTCACGAAGGCCGCCGCCCTTGCCTGCGGCGGCCTGGCCACGCTCGCCCCGGTGGCGGCGGGCGTGTGGGCGTTTCTCAATCCCCTGCGGCGGAAGGGGGCGGCCGCCACGTTTCTGCCGGTGACCGAGCTCGCCGCGATTCCCGACGACGGCGTGCCCCGCCAGTTTCCGGTGGTGGCCGACCGGGTCGATGCCTGGACGGGCTATCCTCGCGAGCCGATCGGCGCCGTCTACCTGCGGCGGGAGAAGGGGTCGCGGGAGGTCGCGGCCCTCACGGCCACCTGCCCGCATGCCGGCTGCTTCATCGAGCTCGAGGGGACCCGCTGCTTTCGCTGCCCCTGCCACAACTCGACCTTCACCCTCGACGGCGGGATCGTGCAGCCGAGCCCGTCGCCCCGGCCGATGGACGCGCTCGAGTGCCGGGTGGGCGAGAACGGCGAGGTGGCCGTGAAGTGGGAAAACTTCCGCACCGGCGTCGCCGCCAAGGAGGCAAGCTCGTGAGCACCCCCCGCTCCGGCCGCGGCGGCCCGCTCGCGCGGCTCGCCGATTTCCTCGACGACCGCACCGGCTGGCGGGGACTGCTTCACGAGGCCCTCTACGAGCGGGTGCCGGGCGGGGCCCGGTGGCGGTATGTCTGGGGCAGCACGCTCGTGTTCGCCTTCATGACGCAGGTGATCACGGGG
>CAYRNG010000359.1:0-11645 GCA_964425395.1 uncultured Candidatus Kuenenia sp.
GAAGTGCTCGTTGAGCGCGCCCGACTGGCCGCGGTACAGCAAGTTGCTCGTGAAGGCCTGCAGGCCGTGGGTGAGCTCGTGGGCCACGACGTCGAGCGAGCTGGTGAACCCCCGAAAAACCTTCCCGTCGCCGTCGCCATAGGCCATCTGCGAACCGTCCCAGAAGGCGTTGTTCATCGGCTGGAAGCGGTCGCGGCCGTCGGCCTCCCCCACGTGCACGCTCGAGATCAGCGACATCCCGGCATCGTCGAGGGAGTTGCGGCCGAAGAGGGTGTGGAAGAAGTCGAACGAGTCGCCGGAAAACTCGTAGGCCTCGTTGACGGCCGTGTCCGCCACCTTCGGCTCCCCCTCCTCGCGGGCCAGCTTGCCGGGCAGCAGGTCCTTGCCGCGGGCGTCGTAGACGAGCCGGTGCTTCCGGCCGGCCGGTGAGGGCACGACCATCATCGTCGGCATCCGGGCGGTAAACTCCCGCACCGCCCGCACGGCCGCGCAGTGGGCCAAGGCCACGAGCGCCCCCTCGCGAATGGCCGGGTCAGCGCAGTGGGCCATCGCCTCGACCATGTAGGGCGGCACGATGCACTGCACGGGCTGCCGCTGGCAGCCAGATGCCGGTGGTCGGACAGATCGCTTCATGAGGGAGCCCCAGGGATACTCACGCAGGGAGGAATTGTCCCCCACCGTGGGGCAGGTTTGCAACCTGCCATGAACCGGCTCTGACTCAGGCAGACTACAAGTCTGCCCCACGGCCGGCGGGGGGCTCCACCGTGATCCCCGCCACGGCGAGCGCCGCCCGCACGGCCGTTGCCAGGCCCACCGGGTCGGGCCCGTCGCCGTGGAGGCAGAGCGTGTCGGCGCGGATCGCCACCGTCGCCCCATCGCTCGCTTCCACCACGCCCTCCCGCGCCAGCCGCACCCCGCGGGCGGCGGCGGCGGCTGCGTCGGCGATCATCGCGCCCGGCTGCGACCGCGGCAGGAGCATGCCGTCGGCCGCGTAGGCCCGGTCGATGAAGGCTTCCTCGGCGACCGCGAGCCCCCGGGCCCGGGCGACCACGACCAGCCGGCTGCCGGCCGGTGCGACAAGGATCATTCTCGGCCAACGGGCCGCGATCGCCCCGCTCACCGCCGCCGCCAAAAGCTCGTCGCGGGCCGCCTGATGATAGAGCCCGCCGTGGAGCTTGACGTGCCGCGGGGCCACGCCGGCCACGGCCGCAAGCCGCGCCACCTGTTCGACCACAAGCGCCGCCGCGGCCGTGGGCGTGATCGCAAGCTCCCGCCGGCCGAAGTGCTCCCGGTCGGCATGGCCCGGGTGGGCCCCGATGGCCGCCCCGTGCCGCCGGGCGAGGGCCACGGCCGCCGCCATCGTCGCCTCATCGCCGGCATGCCCGCCGCAGGCGATGTTGGCCGAACTGACCAGCGGCATGACTGCCGCGTCGTGCGCCGCCCCCTCGCCGAGGTCGGCATTGAGGTCGATCGTGGCTCGCGGCGGGGGGCTCATCGCATCGCCTCCCGCACCGCGGCGATGGCCGCCTCCTGCGCTCGCAGGGCGGCCCGCGCTTCGGCGAGCGACACCGGCTCGAACCGCACCTCGGCGTTCGGCCGCAGCTGGGCCGCCCGCGGCAGGTCGGCCGCGATCACCTGGCCGAGCACGGAATAGCCGCCGATCGTCTGGGCGTCGGCCAAGAGCACGATCGGCCGGCCGTCGGGGGGCACCTGCACCGTCCCGGGAAACACCGCCACGCTCGCCATGCCGGCGAACGCCGCGGCCCCCGGCAACGGTTCGCCCTCGAGCCGGAGCCCCATTCGATCGGAGCGGCTGCTCGCGCGAAAGCCCCGCGACCAGGCTCCGCTGCCAAACGCATCGGCCTGCTCGCCGGGGATGATCCGGAGCACGGCGTGGCCTGAATCAGCCCCGACTCCGGCAGACTGCAAGTCTGCCCCGCGGTCTACCCCACAAGCCGGGCCTAACGCCGACGTGGGGCAGGTTTGTAACCTGCCATTACCGGCCCCCAGCCGATCCCCCGCCCGCAGCAGCCGGCCACGGAACCCGCCCAGCCCTGCCGCGACGAGCGTGCTCCTGCTCTCGAGCACCGGCGGCACGTCGATGCCGCCGGCCACGGCGACGTAGCCCCGGCAGCCAGCTGTCGCGTGGCCAAGCGCGAGCTCCGTGCCGGCGGTCACGCGGGTCGCCACCCCGCACGGCAACCCGGGAAACTCGGCCCCCGCGACCGCCACGACCGCATCTCGCTCGAACCGCAGCGTCGGCCCGAGCAGCGTGCACTCGATCACCGCCGCGTCCTCAGGATTACCGACGACGAGGTTGGCCAGCCGCAGGGCCACGCGATCGGCCCCGCCCGAGAGCGGCACGCCGGCCGCCCGGTGCCCCGGCCGGCCCAGATCCTGGACGGTCGTGAACAGCCCGGGCTGGATGACCGTGATCGCGGCGGCACCGGCGGCCACAGGCGGAATCGGCACCGCCGCTGCCTCGGCCTCCGGCGGCAGCTCGGCCGCCACGAATCGCACCCGGTCGCCCACCGCCAAGACCGCAGGACGCGGCCGTGCGACGTCGAAGAGCCGCACGTCGGACCGCCCCACGAGGTTCCAGCCCCCGGGGCTCGCGAAGGGATAGACGCCCGTCTGCCCGCCGCCGATCCCGACCGAGCCAGCCGGCACCACCCGGCGGGGCGTGGCCCGCCGCGGCGTCGCCAGGCCAGCCGGCAGCCCGGCGAGGTAGCCGAAGCCCGGCAGGAAGCCGATCGCCTCGACGAGATACTCAGGCTCGGTGTGGGCCGCCACCAGCGCCTCTCGGGTGATGCCATGAAGCGCACATACCTCTTCGAGATCCGGCCCGTCGTAGGCCACCGGGATCTCGTGCGCCGTCGGGCCGCCGCCGCCGCTGCCGGCCGTTGCCGAGGCGGCCACGGCGGCATCCCGAAGCGTCTCGATCTCGCCGACCGCCAGCGGCTCGTAGGCCACCGTCACCCGGCCCGGCGAGGCCACCACGTCGATCACGCCGGGAATCGCGGCCGCCTGAATCACCGCGGCCACGCTGCGCACCCGGTCGAGTGTCTCGCCGGCCGAGGCCCCCGCGACTCGCACCACCAGGGCGTTCTCGCCGACGGGTTTCGGCTGCGGAAGGTTCATCCCGGAAATCCTACCGGGAGCCCGGCCCGAGCGGCGCCTCAGGCCGCCTCGCCGCTCTCCATCATCCGGCCATCGAGCCAGACGAGCACCTCGGCCTGCTTCGCATAGGCCCGGCTCTCCGGCGAGATCACCTCGCAGGCGATGATCGGCACGGCGTCGAGGCCGGCCCGGCGGAGGAGCCCCGCGCGGCGGGAGGCCCGCTGGATGTCATCAACGTCGGCCGCCGCCGAAACCTCGACCACGACGTGACTCGGGCGGCCGTCGATGACCCCCGAGGCGATGGCATCGGCACGGATCACGTCGGCAAGTTCCCGCCGATCGAGGTGCGGCTCGAGCGCATCGATCAGCTGGGACGTATCCACCAGCCGGCAGCGGCGCATGAACAGCCCCAGATACGAGGCGATCCGGTCGCGAAACTGGAGTTCGAGCGTGCGGCCCACGACGGAGTCGGTGCGGATCGTGAGCCGCTGCAGGGCCGTGGCCATGTCGGTCTGCGCTTCGGCCAGCCGAACCATGGCCGTATCGAGCCGGTTGATGCTCGCCTCCGAACGAGTCTGGGCTTCGGCAAGCTCCGCGAGCTTGCCATCGGTGCGGGTCTGGGCCTCGAACAGCTGTTTTTGACCGTCGGCCAGTTCGGTCAGCTTCACCTCGGTGCGGGTCTGCGCCTCGGCCAGCCGCGTCAGGCTTCGGTCGAGCCGTGACACGTTCGCGTCGATCGACTCCCGCAGGATGCGGAAGTCTTCCCGGGTCACCCCGTCGCGAAGCTCCTCGTAGACCGCGGCGAAGGTTCGGGTCAGGGACCGGGCAGCCGCGTCGCCGAGCTCCCCCTTCAGCTCCTCGAAGATCAATTGCGTATCCATCTCAACGCCTCCGCATCACGACCGATGCCTTTCGCGAAGCACCGCACGCCTGATGATACATCTGTACATCATCTTGTCAAGCCCCCGGAAGCCTGCCTCCTGACGCCCGAGAAACCCCGGCATTTTCCGGCCGGCAAGCACCTGTTCCGGGCCGGCAAGATACGAAAGATACCGCGGACCTTCCGCATCGCACAGACGCGGCTCAACGTGCGGGTTGAGCCGGGCCGACGAACTTCCTCGGTGGGGGCATGGCCCCTCGCTCAGGGTCCCTCACCAGGCCTCGCCATGAAACGCCCCAGATCTGCCGTCGGTCGGTTCTCGCCGGTCGTCGCCCTGCCCCTGGCCCTCGTCGCCAGCCTGGCCGCCGGAGTGGCGCGGGCCGAGTTTCCTCGCCTGGTCCGCGGCCTGACCAGCCCCTTCCGGGCCGCCCACCGCGATCCGCCCCCGCTGCCGGCCGACCCCTGCCTTGAGGAGCTCACCCGCGAGGTGCTCTGGCTCGAGCACCACGTCAATCATTACGGCTCGGTCGTCGCCAAGGCGCCCGACGTCTGGGGGCAGAGCCGACTCACCCGCCACCGGGCCGAATACGAAGAGCAGATGCGGGCCCAGCTCGACCGGTTCGAGAGCCGCTCGAGTGCCGCCCTCCGCCGCAGCGACCAGGCCTTCCTGGGCATGGCGTTGGCCCTCCAGGCGGCCGCCGGCAGCCGCCCCGGCCCTGCCGACGTGGCCGTGCCCGCCCCCAACGTCGTCAACACGATCCAGGGCCTGCTCCCCTCCACGAACGAGACCGGCGGCCGGGCGGAAGCGGTCGTGGTGGCCCGCACCGCCCCCTTCGCGCTGCCGGCCGGTCCGCAGGGCATCTCCTTCGGTGACGGCCCATTGGCCCTCGAGCCCACGCTCCACCTCGACCAGCTCTCCCGCTACCTCCAGCACCTCAACCAGCTCCGCCGGATCAACGAGGGAGACGACTCGGCCGACGCCCCCGGCTACTCGCTCAACCTCGTGCGGATCCCCGTCTCGATCACCCCCGGCAGCCTGACCCGCAAGGGCTACGGCGCCGAGCTGACCTGCATCGCCGAGCCGATCCTGGGCGACGACCTCCTGCCGGCCACCTTTCGCAACCTCGTGATCAACGACCTGGTGGACGTGATCGCCCCGGCCCTCACCTGGGCGGTCAACGACCCGGAGTGTCTCGGCTGGGCGGCCACGATCCTGGGCGACGATCGCGCCGACGGCGCTCTCCCCGAGCCCGACCGCCGGCAGGGCGTGATGGCGGCGATGCAGGCCCTCTCGGCCCGGCTGCCGGCGGTCACCCCCATGGCCGTGCCGGCCGTGCAGACCCGCCGGGCCCGGCTGCCGATTCCCTTCTCGCAGCTGGCCGACGTCTCGGGCATCCGCCAGATCGCGATCCTGATCCGCGACACCCGGCTGGCCCTCGAACACGACCCGGCCAACCGCCCGTGCATCGGCTACATGGCCGTCCGCGTCCTGCTCGAGGCCGAGCTCAAGGCGGCCTACGAGTTCCTCTCGATCCCCGCCCACCGCCACCTCTGGCAGGAACTGCCCGGCTGGAATCTCCCCGACCTGGTCCGCGGCCGCGACGCCGCCCGGCTTGGCGGCATCCGCTGCCGGTTCTTTACGAGCGTGGCGGCCGGGGCCCGTGGCGGGGCCGGCGGCTGGCTCCTGCCCGCTCCCGACAGCTCGATCGAGACCGAACTCCTGGCCGACGCCGACCTCTGCTGCGGCCAGCCCCAGCCAGCCGTGCCGGTCTGCCAGACCACGACCGCCGTCCTGGCCTGGGGGATCCTCGTCGAGAGCGGGCTGCTCGACCAGCGGCTGGCCGAGGATGTTCGTGAGGCGGCCACGTCGCTGGGCCGGCCCGCCCCGGCGGCCGGCTGCACGAGCCCGTTCTACGGCCCCGACCCGGCCCCCGACGCCCGGGCCGCCTTCGCCGAGTATGTTCGCACCCGCTGGCCGATCCGTGTCTTCGCCCTCGACCCGGCCGTCGAGGAGCAGAACGTCGATGAGACCTACTCCCGTCGCCGCGAGCTGCAGATCGCGATGGCCCTGGCGGCGGCCAGCGGCCGGCTCAATGCCCAGGCGCTGACCCGCTACACCCGCCGGCTGGAGACCGACCTGGCCGTCGTCTCGCTCAACCGCACGATCGTGGGCTTCTCGCACGGCAGCGACACCTTCGGCTGGCGGTTTCAGCCGCGGGTGCAAGCGCCCCCGACCCGCGGCACGCTGGCCACCCTCGGCGACACCCTCCGCGGCGGCCCCACCAGCGACGGCGACCTGGCCCAGCGGCAGCTCGAGCCGGGGATGCGGGAGTGCTCGGCGATCGTGGTGATGCCGTCGTTCGTGCCCCACGTGCGGTTCGACGTCCAGTCGCGGTGGTACTCGCTCGTCCATCCGCGGGCCGTGGTGCCCGACATCCGGGAGGCGGTCCGGCTGACCCGGGCGGTGGAGGCGATCCGCCGCCGCGACGGCTGCCTGGCCTGCCGCTCGGGCTCGCTGGCGGCGGCCCAGCTCCAGCGGCAGGCCGACATGCTCGAGCGGCGGCTGCCGGCCCAGAGCCTGACGGCGCTGGTGCCCTACGAAAACACGGCCGGCGGCTTCGAGCTCTTCAACACCGGGATCAGCGACCTGGCGCCCGAGCTGCTCGGCTGGTACGGGGCGGCGGGCATCGACCCGGCCGGCTCGACGGCCCTCTTCCTGGTGGGCAAGGGGGCGAGCGTGCACGACACGCAGGTGATCGCCGGCGGCCGGGTGGTGCCCTTCGACCTGGTCGGCCGTGACGTGATCAAGGTGGAGATCCCCGGCGGCGTGCAAACCATCCCCGCAGCCGAGGCCTGTCCGCCCGGCACGGCCCGCCTCGGCCAGAGCCGGCTGCGGCTCGCCTCCGCCGCCGAGCCCTTGCCCGCGCCGCGGGCGGTGCTGGCCGGCCCGGCCGTGGCCGCCGACTGCTGCGGCCTCGACTGCAATCGTCGCGAAGTCGTCGCGATCCATTTGGCCACGCCCTATGGCGTGAGCGGCCGGCTGCTCGTGCCGGTGATCCCGCGGGCAGCCGCGAGCGGCGGGCCGGCGTTCGTCTCGAACTGCGGCTTCAAGCTCTTCTTCTCGACCGCGAAATCGAGCAGCTCGCCCACGCCCGTTGCCCGGGTGGACGAGTTCTACCGCTCGGCCTGCGACGCACTCGAGATCGCCGTGCCGGCCTCGTTCATCCCGCCCGAGAAGGGCGAGCTAAGATTGGTGCTCCGCGACGAGGCCCGCGGGGTCACCGCGGCCACCTTCTCCTTCCCGAATCCGTTCTTCGACGGCAGTCGCGGCCGCTACGTGATCGCCGGCGGCGACCTGCGCAACTTCGTGGGCGACACCTCCCGGCCCGCCACCGACAAGACGCTCCGCGGTGCCGTGAAGCCCTACCTCAACGCCCTCTTAGCCACTGGTGGCCTGGCTCAGGATGGCGACGCCGTGGCCCTCTCCCTCACAGCCGAGATCGTGGCCGGCGAGCGGGCCGTGCCCGTCTCCGGGAGCGTGCCCGTCTCGGCCACCCGCCGCGGCAAGGATGCGGTCGCGGTCCCCGCCGACCCGGTGGAATGACGCGTCCCACAGACAGGGTATAATCGAAAAGCGACAGCTGTTCGAAACCCTGCGGACTCTTCGACCGTGCCCCCTCGCCGCCGCCCCCGAAACTCGACCCGCCGCGTCGCCATCGTGATGAACCTCCACTATGCCCTGAAACGGCATCAGGAGGTGTTCGCGGGGGCCTACCGATATGCCCGCCAGCGGGGCTGGCAGGTGGATGCGATGCCGTTCTCGCAGCAGATTCTGGCCGCCGGCAGGGGCCACGTGGAATATGACGGCATCATCGCCCGGGCCGATCACAGGCTGGCCAAGTTCGCCCGCGCCGCCCGAGTGCCGCTCGTGAACGTCTGGCACAGTTCGCCGGTTCGCAGCCTACCGGTCGTAGGCGTGGATCACCAACGCGTGGCCGCGCTCGCGGCCGACCACCTCCAGGCCCGCGGCTTTCGCCGGTTCGCCTACGCGGGCTACGATCGCGTTCGGGCCTCGGTCAACCTCGAGCAGGGTTTTCTCGCGGCGCTCGGTGACGGGGCGGTGAGCTTCAACCGCTTCACCACGATCCTCAACTTCACCCACAGTCCGGCGGTCTTCGCCCGCTTCGAGCGCGAGCTCTGGGCCTGGCTCGACACCCTCCGACGGCCGGTCGGCGTGTTCGTGAGCGACGACGCATTGTCGCGGCACATCGTGAACGCGGCGCTCGTGCGGGGGATCGACGTGCCCGGCGAACTGGCCGTGGTGGGCGTGTTCAACGACGAGCCCTTCTGCCTGCTCTCCGAGCCCACCCTCACGAGCATCGACTACGGCTTCGACCGAATCGGCTACCGCGCGGCCCGCCTGCTCGACGACCTGATGGAGGGCCAGCCGGCGCCGGCTCTGCCGGTGCTCTTGGGGCCGAAGGAGCTGATCCCGCGGGATTCCACCGACGTCTTCGCCAGCGACGACCCGCTCGTGGCCCGGGCGCTGCGGTTCATCTCCGACAACTGCCACAAGCCGATCAACGTCACCGACGTGGTCCAGAAGCTCAGGGTCTGCGGCCGCACGCTCGCCCGCAGGTTCAAGAAGGTCCGGGGCTGCCGCCCGATCGACGAACTGATCCGGATGCGGATCACCCGGGCCAAGCGGTTGCTCCAGGAAGGCGATGCCTCGATCAAGCAGGTGGCCGAGGAGTGCGGCTTCTCGAGCGGCAGCCAGTTCATTCTCGCCTTCCGCCGGCTCGAGAAGATGACGCCGGGCGAGTATCGCGAACGGGCCTGACCAAAGCCGCCGTGGGCCGGGCCGTTCATCGCCGGCAGGTGGAGGCCCCGGGGCCGGCGTTCCGGCCAGCCCGCGGCCCGGCCAGCTCTGTCTTTTTTATTTGATGCGATGTCTTTCTTGTGAAAGCACGGCACGCCTAGAATCGAACATATCAAGGCCGAGCCAAGCATGGCTCAAGGCCGTTCGATGGCGCGAAGCGGCGGGGCGGGAGCATGCACCCGGTTTCAATGGGAAAGGGCTACCGACGGGGCATGACACTCGTGGAGCTTCTGGTGGTGATCGCCATCCTGGCGGTGCTGCTGGCCCTGCTCCTTCCCGCGGTCAATGCGGCCCGTGAGGCGGGCCGGAGGACGGGCTGCGCCGCCAACCAGACGCGGCTCGCCTTGGCGTTGGCCGCATTCGACTCCCGCTTGGGCTACCTGCCCGGCTGGCGGAATCGGCTGCAACTGGCGCCGGGCGTCAAGACCGCAGCGGGGGCCGACCATCGTCTGGCCTCGTGGGCCGTGGTGCTCCTGCCGTATATCGAGCGGACCGACGTGCTCAAGACGATGCTCGACAACAGGATGTGGGCCGACGCCAACCCGAAAGAAGGCATCCTGCTCACCGAATACCTCTGCCCGTCATTCAAGCCGAAGACTCAGGAAAACCCCTATTCGGTGCTCCACTACGGTGTGAACGTGGGCACGGGTGTCAACCGGAACGACGGCGTGCTGGTGGATGGGACCGCTGCCTCCCGGATGTCGCTCGAGGATGTGCGCGAGGGCGACGGCCTGGACCAGACAATGCTCGTCAGCGAGGGGGCCTTTGACGATAAAGACTGGAGTTGGGGGCCCGGCTGGCACTGGCCGATGAACGGAAATCTTGTGTTCGACAACCACAACGGCAGGGCCCTGCTGTTCGGCTTGAAGGGCGGCCCGGTCACCAAGGTGATCAACGGCCCGGGGAGCCAGCACTCACTTCCGCGCTCGAAGCATGTCGGCGGGGTCAATCTGACCTTTTGCAACGGCAGCGTCCGCTTCATCAAGGATAGCCTCCCCACCCACGTCTTCGCCCATCTCGTCACGTCCTCGACCGCCTGGAAGAACCCGGCCTACACGCCCCACAACTCGACCGAGGCCAACCGCTGGCTGCGGGCCCCGTCGGCCCCCCCGGTTGCCAACGAGCCCTTCCAATTGAAAGAATCGGATTTTTGACGCGCTGGTCGGCCCGTCTCCGAGGATCGCCCGACATGCCAGCCCGCCCGCACACGCCGCTACCCACCCGCCATGGCGGCTTTAGCCTGGTCGAACTTTTGGCCGTGATCGCGATCATCGTGATCCTGCTCGGCCTGCTTCTGCCGGCGATCCAATCAGCGCGGGAATCCGGGCGGCTGGGGCAGTGCCGCAACAACGCGCGGCAAATGGCCCAGGCCGCCATCCAGCACGAGCACGCACTGGGCCTTTTTCCCGTGGCGTCGGGCGGCTACGGCTCGACGGGCGACCCCGACCTGGGTGCCGGCGACGTCAGGGTCATCACGCCAGACTATCCCAGCGGGTCGTGGCAAACGGGGGGTTGGCAATACAACATCTTGCCCTACATGGAGCAACTGCCGCTGCATCAACTGGGAGCGGGGCTCTCGGGTGAAGCCAAGAAGCGGGAGGCCAACAAGCGGATCGCCACGGTCGTCTCCGCTTACGTCTGCCCGAGCCGCAGCGACCCCAGGATCACGCATCCCAACCCGTTCTCCAACGCCACGAACACCGGCTGGCACGGCTACACGGTGCGGTCTGATTTCGCCGGGTGCAAGGGCTCCAGGTCTGGCGGCAAGGGCATGATCGTTGGCCGAAACGACAATGGGATGAAGGGGCCCTCGGTCAGCCCGAGGCTCCAATGGCACGTGACCGACGGCCTCTCGAACGTCTTCCTTTGTGGCCACCGGTATCTCAACCCTCTCGAATACAACCCGCCGCCGAACAGCGTGCCCTGCAACGGCGAGGGCTGGACCGTGGGCAACGACTGGGACAACATGAGTGGCACCGATTCCGACGGTCCCGAATGGGGGATCGTGCCGAACGTCGAGCTCGCGGCCCGCAACTACAACCCACTGCGTGACTCGCCAAACGAGCCTTCCTGCGGGAAGTTTCCGGCCGGTGCGTCCCATACCTGGCACAATGCGGGTGGTCGCTTCGGCAGCCCGCACGGCGCGCTCCCGATGGCCATGGCCGACGGCAGCGTGCATACGATCGATTACGGAATCGACGTGGCCGTTTTCGAAAAGCTCGGCAACGTCGCCGACGGCGGTTCACTAGATGCCGCCGGACAATGATGCAGATGTCGGCCAGTCAGGGCAAGGGAATCGGGCACCTCTCGGTGAGCGCGGCGGTGTTGGCGGTCTCGGTGGCCGCGGGCTGCGGCCCGCGGCGGGCTGAGTGGCAGGTTCCCGCCGTGTTCGACGTCGGGGCGGTCGCGCGGGCGGTCATGGAAACCGCCGACGCCAATGGTGACGGCCTGCTCGACCCGGTCGAGTTTGGGGCTCTGCCGGCGCTCGAGGGCATGGTCGCGGTGCTCGACACCGACGGCGACCGGCGGCTTTCGGCGGCCGAGGTCGAAGCCTGGCTGGAACGCGTCCGCCGGGAGTCCGTCGCGGCCTGCGAGGCGCCGATGCTGGTCACCCACCGGGGCCAGCCGCTGGCCGACGCCCTGGTGAAACTCGTGCCGGAACCGTGCATGGCAGCCGCGACCGAGCCGGCCGAGGGCCGCACCGAAGCGACGGGGCTGGTTTTCCTGAACACGCCCACGCGGCAAACTCCTGGGGTCCGCCCCGGG
>CAYRNG010000360.1:0-3454 GCA_964425395.1 uncultured Candidatus Kuenenia sp.
CTGGCCGGCGGGATGATAATCCCGCCGCTACGTGGGGCCGGTCTGGCGAAACGTAGCCGCGGGTTTTTAACTCTGCGGACAGCGCGGCGCTGCCAACGAAACCGGCGTTACTCGAAGAGCGGCGTCAACTGGCCGGCGGGATGATAATCCCGCCGCTACGTGGGGCCGGTTTGCGAAACGTAGCCGCGGGTTTTTAACCCTGCGGACAGCGGGGCGATGCCCACCGAAACCGGCGGCACTCGAAGGGCGGCGTCAACTGGCCGGCGGGATGATAATCCCGCCGCTACGTGGGGCCGGTTTGGCTGATCGAGCTCTGCGGCCAGGCAAGCACGATCCGCAGGTCGGCCACGTTGGTGCCGGTGGGGCCGGTGACGACGAGGCCGCCAGCGGCGTTGAGAAGCGGCAGCGTGTCGCAGCGGGCCACGGCAGCGGCCACGTCGAGGCCTGCCGCGGCGATCGCCGCGGCCACGCCCGCGTCGGCAAAGCCCCCGGCCGCCGTGGTCGGCCCGTCCTCGCCGTCGGTGCCCAGGCTCGCGAGCAGAAGGCCCGCCGGCCAGCCGGCCGCGGTGCCAAGCACTGTGCCAAGCGCCGCCGCTACTGTCTGCTGGTTGCGGCCGCCGGTGCCGTGATCGGCCGGCAGCCGCACCACTGCCTCGCCCCCCTCGATCACCGCCCGCGGCCGGCCGTCGGCCGCAGCCGACGCGGCCAGGGCGAACGCCTCGTGGGCCAGCCGCCGGCCCGCTTCGTCGGCGGTCTCGGAGAAGCCGGGGGCGGCCGGACGGCTGGTGACCTCGTAGCCGAGCTGCCGGGCGGCCGCCGCTGCCGCGTCTCCGGCGGTGGCGTTGTTGCCGATCAGCACGTGCTCAACCCGGCAGCCGCGGGGCGTCGTCCACGATCCCGCTCGAGACGCCGGGCCAGTCCCGGTCCCAACCGCAGTGCCGGCTGCCGAGCCTTCGGCCTCGGTACCACCGGCCGCGATACCACCGCCGCCAGCGTTTCCGCGGGCGGCCTCGGCTCGGAGGAGGGCCGTCACCCGCGGTGCCGCTTCGGTGGCCCCAAACCGCTCGAGCACGGCGACCGCCGCGGCCGCGGAGGCGGCCGCGGGCAGGCACGGCCCCGAGGCAATTGCCTCGAGCGGGTCGCCGATCACGTCGGAAAGTACGACCACGAGCAGGCGGCCGGCGCCGCAGGCCCGGGCCAGGCCGCCCCCCTTGACGTCGCTCGCCGCCTGGCGAACGAGGTTGAGCTCGGTGATCCCGGCACCGGCGGCCGACAGAAACCGGGTCAGGGCGATCTTCTCCGCAAGCGACACGCCGGCCCGTGGTGCCGCCAGGAGCGCCGAGCCGCCCCCGCTCACGAGCGCCACCGCCAGGTCGCCGGGCCCGAGCGTCGAGACGACCGCGAGCATCTCCCGCGTGGCCGCCACGGCCACCGGCGTGGGGAGGTTTTCGGACGCGGGGCGGGTCGCGCGGATCTCGATGCCCGCGACCGTTCGCTCGCAGCCCTCGGGCACGCTGACCAGGCCCTCGATCCGCCCGGTCGTGACCCCACCGGCTGCGAGGATCTCCACAAGCCCGGCCGCCATGCCCGCGGCAGCCTTGCCGCCCCCCACGACCGTGATCCGGCCCGGGGCGACGGGCAGCGGGGCCAGCGACCGGCCGTCGAGCCTGAGCTCCTCGTCCTCGACTGCGAGCCGGGCCTTGAAGAGAGCCTCCGGCTTCACGGCCTCGATGGCCGCGGCCGTGATCAGAGCCAGGTCGTCGCGGAACTGCCTGCCGCCTGTCATCACTCGCCCCGGATGCCGGGGAAGTTTTTGGGATCGAACCGGGAGAGGTCGATCCCGCCCCGGCCCTCCTCTTCGAGGAGCTTGACCCGCATCTCGAGCCGCTCGAGCCGCCGGGCCAGAAGCGCCGGCGACTCGTGGGACGGCGCGGCCGCTTTGACACGGGGCACGGCCGGATAGCCGAGTTGCCGCTGGAGGGCCGCGAAAAAAAACTGCGGATCCTTGCCCCGATTGGCCCGGGCGATCCGGCCCTCCTTTTCGCCGAACAGGATCGGCCGGTCGGCCGCCGGCTCCGGCCGGCCCGCCAGGAGCGCGTCTCGCTTCTCGAGCCGCCAGTATTCGGGGCTCCGGACGAACACCAGGTCGGCTAAGTCGATGAGGCCCACCTGCCGGCCCACGGTCGTGATCCAGGCCTGCCAGTCGGCGGTGAAGATGTCGTCGGCGGCCACGGCGGCCAGGCCCCGGCCGTAGTCGAGCCGGTTCCGCGACAGGCACTCGAAGCGGTAGAAGAACAGACCCTGCGGCGTGGCCCCCTCGGCCCGGTAGGTCGCCTCCCGCTCGAGGATCACCGAAGCGGTGCGGATGTCGAACCGCCCCCTCTCCTCCTCGGCCGTGGCGATCACGAACGTCTGAAAGGGGGTGAAGTAGTGGGGCAGCCGGGCCAGCGCCGTCGAGAGCGTGCCGACGAGCTTGAGCTCGCCCACGAGGTAGCCGATCGCCAGCGGGAGCTTGGAGGTGGCCAGCACCTCCTGGCCGATCGCGGCCAGTGCCTCCTGGGCGGCGACGCCGGCGGCGATCCGCTCCCCGAACGACCGGAACAGGTAGGCCTGTTCGATGTATTCCTCGCGATCGAGCATCGCCGTGGCCGCCAAAAGGAGGGCTTCCACCGGCGGGTCGGTGGCAGCCCGGCCCGTCATCCTATAATCCAGCTGGCCCTCCCAGGAGGCCCGCGGTTTCTCGGCACTGCCCCGAGGAAGCGGGCCGCCCGCCCGGATGCTCGTTTCCCCACCGATGCCCCCCCGCTTCTCCACCATCGACGCCGCCGTGGCGGCAATCGCCCGCGGGGAGGTCGTGATCGTGGTCGATGCCGAGGACCGGGAGAACGAGGGGGATTTCGTCTGTGCCGCCGACGCCGCCACGCCGGGGATCGTGAACTTCATGATCTCCCGGGGCCGCGGTCAGGTCTGCCTCTCGATCCTGCCCAACGTGGCCCGGCGGCTCGAGCTGCCGATGATGTGCCCGGCCAACTCGACGCCGCTGGGCACGGCCTTCACCGTGCCGGTAGACCACAAGACCGCCCGCACCGGGATCACCGCCGCCGAGCGGGCCACCGCGATCGCGGCGATCCTCGATCCCGAGAGCAAGCCGACCGACTTCGTTCGCCCCGGCCATCTCTTTCCGCTGGTGGCCAAGGAGGGGGGCGTGCTCCGCCGGGCCGGCCACACCGAGGCGGCCGTGGACTTGGCCCGCCTGGCGGGGCGGGCCCCGGCCGGCGTGCTCTGCGAGATCCTTGACGCCGAGGGCAACCGGGCCGACCGCGACACCCTCTTCGCCCTGGCCGCCGAGCACGGCCTCGAGATCATCTCGATCGAGGAGCTGATCCGCCAGCGGCGGGCCCGCGAGAAGCTCGTGGAGCGGATCGCCGAGGCCGAGCTGCCCACGAAGTATGGC
>CAYRNG010000361.1:0-11584 GCA_964425395.1 uncultured Candidatus Kuenenia sp.
GCCGCGGCCGTCGCCACCAGGATTGCCGCCAGGAGTCGCTTGAAACCGAGTTTCGTGACCATCGCTCGAGTGTCCTGTGATGCAGGAGCTTCCGTTCCGCCGCTGCGGAACGCTTCTCCGGTATCGGTCGTGACGGTCGGTCCGGTTGACGAAACTTGGCAGACCCTGCGGGTTTCACCGGTCGGAGGGTCGCCGGCGCGTGGCCATGGCGGCGGATTCGGCTATTCTCCAGGGAGATGCCCGGCCCGACGCCCTTGGAGGCCTTCCCATGCCCCGCCGCTCCCTGCCCTCCACCCTGCTTGCCCTGCTTGCCAGCCTCGCCGGGCTGCCGGCGCCGGCTCTCGCCCGCGAGCCAGGCGCGGCCGCCGTGGCGGAACGGGTCGAATTTCTGAGGCTCAGCCGGGACGACGCCGGGGGCTTGGTCTCGCTCGATACCTCGATCGTCGAATACCGCGAAGATCCGGTCGCCGCCGCCCGCACCGGCCGCCGGCCGCTCCAGGTTGATCTCGTGGCCGCCGTCCACATCGGCGGGGCCGACTATTACGAGACGCTCGACCGGCTGTTCGCCGACTACGACGCCGTGCTCTACGAGTTGGTCGCCCCGCCCAACGCCCGGGTGCCCCAGCCCGGCCGCAAGCCGGCCGGCGCCATCGGCTCGGCCCAGCAGGGGCTCACCCGGATGCTCGGCCTGGCATTCCAGCTCGAAAACATCGACTACTCCGCGGCCAACTTCGTCCATGCCGACCTCTCCCCCAAGGAGTTTGACGCCGCGATGCGGAAGCGGGGCGAGAGCTGGTGGGGCATGTTCACCAAACTGATGCGGGAGGGCATGGCCCGGGCCGAGCGGGGCCAGGCCGGCCCGGGAGCCGACCTGAGCGTCGGGGAGATGTTCGGCCTCCTGTTCGGAAGCGGCCCCGAGCGGCAGGTGAAGCTCCGCCGGGTGATGGCCGAGCAGTTCACCGACATGGACGTGCTGACCGCGGCCTTCGGCGGCGAGGAGGGCTCGACCCTGATCACCGACCGCAACGCCGCGGCCCTCGACGTGCTCCGGCGGCAGATCGCCAAGGGGAGCCGGAAGATCGCCATCTTCTACGGGGCCGCCCACATGGACGACTTCGACCGCCGACTGCGGGACGATTTCGCGCTTCAGCCGGGGGAGACCGTCTGGCTCGAGGCCTGGGACCTGCGGGCCCCGCCGCCGCGGAAGTGATCGCGGCGGAGGTGCGGCCGGGGCAATTCCACCGGCTGCGAAAGGTCGGCCACCAGCCGGCTCGACCAGGCGGCGGCCACTTGACGGGTCTCGGCCAGCACCTCGTCGTAGCCCTGCAACTCGACGGCCTCGCCGACCGGATCGAATTCCACGTCGCCCTGGAAGCCCGCCTCGACCAGGTCGGCGAGGATGGCCTCCAGCGGCAGGCAGCCCTGGCCCGGCGGAAGCCGGTCGCCCCCGGAGGTAGGCGGCCCGAGCCGGTCGGCCACCTGCACGATCGCGGCCGCCTCGGCCAGGCGGGGCAGGAGCGGGCCCAGCCGGGGCTCATCGGCCCAGTGCCAGAGATCGAGGGCCAGCCCGACCGACGCGTCATCGAACCGTTCGACGAGGTCGAGGGCCGATTCCAGGCCGGGAAAGAAGCTGCAGCCGGCCGCCGCCGCGGGATGGAGCGGCCGCACGGCCAAGACCACGCCGGCCCGGGCCGCCCGCGGGGCGAGAAGCTCGACGGCCTGGCTGAGTAGCCGGGCGGCATGCGAGCGGGTGTGGCCGCCGCGGCAGCCGCTCTGCAGCACCACCACGCCGGCGGCCAGTCCTTCGGCCATCTCGATCGCCTCGCAGGCGTCGTCGATGCTCTCGTCAAAGGAGCGGCCGTCACCCCCGGTAAAGCCGCCGGCCCACTGGACGCTCGAGACGCGGAGCCCGGCCGAGGCCACGATGCCGGCGGCCGCGGCGACGCCGAGATCGGAAACCTTGGGCCGCCAGGCGGCGATCGCGTCGTAGCCGTGCTCGACGAGTCGTGACACCTCGAGGGCCAGGTCCCAGCGGGCGGTCGTCATCTCACTGATCGCTAGGTCGAACATGCTCGGTCGTGCTCCATGGGGAATCGCCGCGAAGGGCGGCGGTGATCACCCGCCTCGAAGGCGGAGAGTATGGAACCCTGCCGCGCCGACTGTCCAGAGAAGCGCGGTTCCCGTGGCAAAGCGGGCCGTCGCCGGGCCGCGGGCCGCCGCGGCAGAGTGACAGCAGCGGCGGCCCGGTTGCTCTTGACAGACAGCCCGCCGGCTCCCGCGGCCGATACTGAACAATGAACAGGTCCGATCCCGACGGGGCTGGCATACTCTGGCCAGGAGAATCGATTCCGTGCCCCGCGTTCGCCCGCTCATCATCGTCGCTCCCGGCCGGCGGGTCGTGATCCCGGCCGAGGCCCTGGAGTGGCAGTTCGCCCGCTCGGCCGGCCCCGGCGGGCAGCACGTCAACCGCACCAGCAGCAAGGCCATCCTCCGGTTCGATGCGGCCGGCTCCCCGCACCTGCCGGCCGACGTGCGGGCCCGGCTCCTGGCCCGCGAAGAGTCGCGGCTGACGGCCGACGGGGCCCTCCTGATCTCGAGCCAGCGGCATCGCGAGCAGGGGCGGAACGTGGCCGACTGCGTGGCGAAACTGTCGGCCATCATCGAGCGGGCGGTGCGGCCGCCGACGCCCCGCCGGCCGACCCGCGTGCCCCGTGCCGCCCGGGCCGCACGGCTCGAGGCCAAGAAGCGGCGGGGAGCCACCAAGCGGCTGCGGCGGTCGCCCAACGATTGACCACGCTCGGCGGACGGCGGCTGGTATAATCGCCGCGACGGGTGACGAGGCCCGTCGTGCTTCCCGGCGAAGGATCCCCCATGCCCAGCCCCCGCGACATCGACACGCTGCTCAAGAACTGGGAATTCCGGCCGGGCGAGGTCAACGCCCGGCTTGTCAAAACCCGTTCAGGCCGCGAGGTGCTCCAGATGCGGATCGACATGGGGGTCGTGCAGATGGAAACGGAGCTCCGCCCCGACGGCGTCCGGCCGAGCGGGGCCGAGACCTACTACGACTACCTCGTGGGGGAGGCGGTCCGGGCCGGCGACGGATTTCGGCTCACCCAGGAGCAGTGCGCCGAGGCCGACCGGGAGTTCGTGCAGTTCTACCAGCGGCGGCTCTGCTGGCTGTCGCTGCGGGAATACCGCCGGGCCGCCCAGGACGCTGACCACAGCCTGGCCTTCATGGACTTCGTCCACCGCCACTCGCCCGACGAGGAGTGGACCCTGTCCCACGAGCAGTACCGCCCGTTCGTGCTCTTCCACCGGGTGCAGGCCGGGGCCCTGGCGGCCCTGGAGGAGCACGGGCCGGAGGTGGCCATTCGGGAGATCAACACCGGGCTGGCCCGGTTCCGCGACCTGTTCGCCCGCTACGACGCCGTCGAGCAGTATGCCGACGACGAGCTTGTCCAGCGGCTCGAGCAGATGCGGGAAAGTGTTCGCCAGCGGTACGAAGTGGGCCGCACGCTCGACGAACAGCTGGCCGAGGCGGTGCGGGCCGAGGACTACGAGCTGGCCGCCCGGATCCGCGACCAGATTCGGGAGGAGGCCCGGATCATCCGGGAAAACCAGGCCTCGGCCGCCGGCCGGCAGGGAGCCGACCCCGAAGCCTCCGCGTCCTGAACAGCCTTGCCGCCGTGGCGGGACGGGCTGAAACTTTTTCAAACGCTCCGGCAGCCGGGAGACCGGCGAAAACGCTCCAAGCCCTCCAGGCCACCTCGCCGCCCGGCAAGCTGGGCAAGCGGTATGGCTTTGGCTGCCTCGAGGCGTCCTGGATTGCCAAAAAACGGTTTGGCACGCCACGTGCATTGCAATGGGTTGAGGTCAGTCGCCGCCGGCCCTCCCGCCGGCCGACCGCCCTCGAGCCACCGGAGCCCGCCCATGACCACGACCACCGCTACCACCGCCACGCCCACCGCGACGTTCGTGCCCGCCCGCTATCGGATGCAGGTTGGCAGCATCGAGTGCATCGTCCGGGGCACGCCGGTCTGCCCGATCCCCGAGGTGCTCGACCTCGACGGCCAGTTCGAGCCGGGGCGGGATGCCGACGAGGCCGGCCTCGACGATGAGCTCCTCGCCGACCTGCTCGCCTCCCGGATGATCGCCGCCCCGCGGCCCCGCCGCCGCCGAGAACGGCCGGTCAGTTCCCGGGCGGTGTTCTTCGCCGGCAGCGAGGGCTGAGGGGCAAAAAAGGTGTCAGGAACCATTTGCCGGTCGCCTGCGGCGACACGGCCCCGGCCAAAGGCCGGGGTCTCTAGACAAATGGTTCCTGACACCTTTTTTGCTTAGACTCGCGGCCCTCACTCAGGGCTTCCGCGATGAATGGTGCCACGCCGCTGCTCGATCCTGCCGCCTGCCGCCGCCGGCAGGCCCGGCTCCTCGAGGCCGCGGCGAACGAGCGGCTCGACCTGATCGTGCTCGTGCTTCCCGAGCACGTCGAATACCTGACGGGCCACCGCTGGGATCATCGGTTCGCACCGCTCGTGGCGCTGGCGGCCGACGGCACCTGCCTGCTCGTCTGCCCCGACAAGCCGGCGGCCGACGCCGCGGCCGACGAGCAGCGGACCTACGAAGCCAAGTGGCGATCGACCCTGCGGAACGACCAGCGGGAGGCTGCGGCCGCCGTGCTCGGCGACTGGGCCGGGGGCCGCGGCCTGCGGCGGGTGGGGGTCGAGTTTTCCGCCTGCCCGCCCCACGTCGTCCACCGGCTGGCCGCGGCCGAGCTCGTGGACGTGGAGCCGACGCTCCTCGCCATGCGGCGGCGGAAGGACCCCGACGAGGTCCACGTGCTGCGGCGGGCCATCACCGCCTGCGGGGCGATGTACGAGACCGCCCGCGGGCTGATCGCGCCGGGGGTCAACGAGCTGGAGGTGTTCTCGGCCCTCCAGGCGGCGGCCGTGCGGTCCTGCGGCGAGATGCTCACCGCCACGGGCAACGACTACGCCTGCGGCGTCCGCGGCGGCCCTCCCCGCGACCGGCGGTGCGTGGCGGGCGAGCTCTACATCCTCGACCTCGGCCCCGCCTACCGCGGCTACTTCGCCGACACCTCCCGGACGATCGCCGTCGACGGCAAGCCCAGCGACGAGCAGCTGGCCGCCTGGGAGCGGGTCTGCGGGGCGCTTGAGATCGTGGAGCGGATGGCCCGGCCAGGGGTCCGCTGCCGGGCGATCTACGAGGAGGTCTTCGCCTGGCTGGCGGAGGCACCGGTCGGAAGCTGGTCGAGCCACCTGGGCCACGGGATCGGGCTCTTTCCCCACGAGGCTCCCCACCTCAATCCCTCCTGGGACGACGTGCTGGCCGAGGGGGAGGTGATCGCCGTCGAGCCGGCCCTCTACGACCCGGCCCTCCGCACCGGCCTGCGGCTCGAGAACGACTACCTCGTGACCGCCGCGGGCGTCGAACTCTTGAGCCCGTTCCCCCTCGAACTCGCCTGACGGCGATCGCCGCCGGCGGGATAAACATCCGGGCGGCAGTGCGCTCTACAGTTGGCGGTGTGGGGGTTGGGTGAGGTTCATTCCCACCGTCCCCGGGCTCGCGGCCGGGGTTTCTATGGAGTCCCCGGGCTCGCGGCCGTGATGGTCATGCGGTGGTGTCGATGCACATAGAAACCCCTGGCGCAAGCCAGGGGACGGTGCGTTGGAGCGAAGAGAACGTCGTCCCCACGGGAGGCTTGGCTTCGGGGCATACCGAAAGGGGACAGTCCCCGAAGCGGGGACAGTCCCCGGCGAGCGTCCGGCGTGATGGCACGGGCAACCCCGGCCAGATCGATTCCGGGGGGAGGGTGCCGAACCGGCCGCCAATCCCGTAGAGTATGCCGCTGAGCGACCTGGCTCCCCCGACAGTCCCTCCGAGATTTCCCGATGACCGCTTCCGCCCCGAGCCGCTGGCATGCCCTCACCGACCGCGTTTTGGCAGGGGGCGAACTCGAGCGGGCCGAGGCCCTGGCGATCCTGGCCGCCCCCGACGAGGAGTTGCTCGACCTCCTCGCGGCGGCCTACCGCGTCCGCCACAAGGCCTTCGGCAACACGGTGCAGCTGTTCTTCCTGATGAACGCCAAGAGCGGCCTCTGCCCCGAGGACTGCGGCTACTGCTCGCAGTCGAAGGTCTCGGAGGCCGAGATCCCCCGCTACAACCTGCTCTCCGCCCCCAAGCTCATGGAGGCGGCCCGACTGGCGGCCGAGCGGCAGTCGAAGACCTTCTGCATCGTGATCTCGGCCCGCGGCCCGACCCAGCGGGAGATCGACTTCGTCTGCGAGATCACCCCCCGGATCAAGGCCGAGTACGGGCTCAACATCTGTGCCTGCCTCGGCCTGCTCACCCCCGAGCAGGCCGGCCGGCTGGCGGCCGCCGGCGTGGACAAGGTGAACCACAACCTCAACACCAGCGAGCGGTACTACGGCGAGATCTGCTCGACCCACTCCTACGCCGACAGGATGGCCACCCTGGCCGCCTGCCGCTCGGCCGGCCTGGCCCTCTGCAGCGGCGGCATCATGGGCATGGGCGAGTCGCCCGCCGACCTCGTGGACATGGCCTTCGAGCTCCGGGCCCTCGAGGTCGAGTCGATCCCGCTCAACTTCCTGAACTCCATCGACGGCACGCCCCTGGAAAACGTCGCTCGGCTCAACCCCCGCGACTGCCTCCGCGGCCTGGCCATGATGCGGCTGGTGAACCCGACCGCCGAGATCCGAATTGCCGGCGGCCGCGAGATCCACTTGGGCAGCCTCCAGCCGCTGGGCCTGTATGCCGCCAACTCGATGTTCGTGGGCGACTACCTGACCACACAGGGGCAACTCCCAGAGGCCGACTACAAGATGATCGAGGACCTCGGCTTCACGATCACCCGCGGGGTCGAGGCCGCTGAGCCCGTACCCGTGATGGGCTAGCCGCCCGCAGCTTCGGGGGCCGACCGGCTGGCGGCCTCAGCCGCCGCCGAGGCTCATCAAGAGTTCGGCCATTTCGCCGGCGGCATGCTGGTTGCCCTGGGCCCGGGCCGCCTCGATGCCCTCCCGGAGGGCGCGGCGGCTCTCCTCGACGCGGCCCCGGGCCGCCAGAAACTGGCCGGCCATCTGCAGGGCCGGCACGTAGGGTGGCTGCTCTCGGCCGAGCGTCTCGAGCATCTCGAGGGCGGCCTCCCAGTCGCCGGCCTGCTCGAGTTCGAGCGCCAGGCTGTAGCGGAGGAACTCGTCGCCGGGATCGTCCCTGAGGAGGGCCTCGATTTTCTCGCGTCGCGACTGGGTCATGGCCGGGCGTTCTCCGGGGTGGCTGGGATGGCTGGCACGGGAGCGGGGGAGGCTGGGGCGGACGCGGCGGGACCGATCCGGAGAAATCGCCGCTCGGGCTCACCGGCCACCACGAGCACGGCCCCCTCCGCCACGGCGACGACGTCTCGCGGCGCGGCCGCTTCGGCCACGAGCACCGGCTGGATGGCCTGCCGGCCGCCCTGGAGCGTGGCGTCGAGCCGCCACAGCCCGGCGGCCGGCCTGTCGGCCCCGCGGCCGGTGGCCCACAGCTCGCCGGCCCCGCGGCCGAAGGTGATCCCGCCGATCTCTCGGAGGCCGCTCGAGAGCCGGAGCAGTTCCTCGCCGCTTGAGTCAGCAAAGCTGATCTCGTCGGCCGGGCTATCGCTCCGGAGGGCGAGCACCAGCTCGTCGGCCGGCCCCACGGCCGCGGCCACCGGCCGCCAACCGGCCGGCAGCCTGGGACAGCCCCGGTCTCGCAGCGGCCCCAGCCGCACGCCCGCCACGGCGGCCCGTAGCACCGGCGGCAGCGGCTCCGGCAGGCCGACCACCGCTAGCCAGCCCCGGGCATGGCTCACGGCGAGCGCGACGGGGGCGGCCGTGCCGGGGGCCGCTCCGAGCTTGATTACCTGGAGCGGCTCGGCCGGGTCGGCCGCGACAGCGGGAGCCGTCCGGCAGGTCCGCACCGACCACTCGTCCCCTTCGCGGCAGACCATGGCCACGACATCGCCGGGCAGGAAGCCGACCGCCACCGGTTCGGGCAGGGCCGCATGGGCGGGGGCCACGAGATCTCGGAGGACCGTGCCCCGGATCGGATCGAGGGCCACGATCGCCCGGCGGCCCGAGTCGATGCAGGCGGCCGTCTGGCCGTTGGCGGAGAGGGCGAGGCTTCCGGCCGCCGGCAGGCTGGCGGGCAGCGGCGTGATCTCGACCGCTCCAGCGTCAACGCCGGCTCCGCCGACGGCCAGTGCCAGGAGGCCCCGAAAGATCGCCGTCTCGAGCCCCATCGGCCTCCTACCCGGCAGCCGGCAGGCCATGGGCGGCCTCCCAGGCGGCGATCGCGGCGGTGTGTTCGAGCGAGAGGGCGATGTCGTCGAGGCCGGCCAGCAGGCACCGCCGCCGGAAGGGATCGACCTCGAACGACCGGCGGAAGCCCGCCTCGTCGGCCACGCTGGAGGTCTCGAGATCGACCTCCAGCCGGTAGGGCTGCCCGGCGGCGTCCGCCGCGGCCGCCCGCCGGAAGAGCTCGGCCACGTCCTCCTCCGACAGCTTGACCGGCACCATCCCGTTCTGGAAGCAGTTGTTGAAGAAGATGTCGGCGAAGGTGGGGGCGATCACCGCCCGGAAGCCGTAGTCGGCCAGGGCCCAGGGGGCGTGCTCCCGGCTCGAGCCGCAGCCGAAGTTGCGGCGGGCCAGCAGGATCGAGGCCCCGGCCGCGGCGGGGCGATTGAGTTCGAAGGCCGGATCGGGAGAGCCGTCGGGCAGAAACCGCCAGTCGAAGAACAGGAACTGGCCGAAACCCGTCCGCTCAATCCGCTTGAGGAACTGCTTGGGGATGATCTGGTCGGTATCGACATTGGCCCGGTCGAGGGCGGCCACGGTGCCGGCATGCTTCGTGAACGGCTCCATCGCTAGCGATACTCCCATTCCCGGATATCGACAAAGTGGCCTCGGACGGCAGCCGCGGCCGCCATCGCCGGGGAAACGAGGTGGGTCCGCCCCCCCTTCCCCTGCCGGCCCTCGAAGTTGCGGTTGCTCGTCGAGGCGCACCGCTCGCCGGGAGCGAGGGTGTCGGGATTCATGCCCAGGCACATGCTGCAGCCCGCCTCCCGCCAGTCGAAGCCCGCCTCGCGAAACACCCGGTCGAGCCCCTCTTCCTCGGCCTGCCGCTTCACCCGGCCGCTGCCGGGTACGACCATCGCCCGCACGGTCGGGGCCACCCGGTAGCCCCGCACGACGCTCGCCGCAGCCCGCAGGTCCTCGATCCGGCTGTTGGTGCAGGAGCCGATGAACACGCGGCTGAGCGGGATCTCGACGATCGGCGTGCCGCCGGCGAGACCCATGTATTCGAGGGCCCGGGCGGCGCTCGACTGGTCGTTGGAGTCGGCAAAGCCGCTCGGATCGGGCACGCGGCCATCCACGCCCGTCACCTGCGCGGGGTTGGTGCCCCAGGTCACCTGGGGGACGATCTCGGCGGCCGAGAAGACCTCGACCCGGTCGTAGGCCGCCCCGGGATCGCTGGGCAGCTTCTCCCAGGCCGCCACCGCCCGCTCGAAATCACGGGGGGCGAAGTCGCGGCCCCGCAGGTAATCGAAGGTGGTGGCGTCGGGAGCGATCATGCCGGCCCGGGCGCCGGCCTCGATCGACATGTTGCAGACGGTCATCCGCTCGGCCATCCCGAGGGAGCGGATGCACTCGCCAGTGTATTCGAGCACCGAGCCCGTGCCCCCCTCGGTCGAGAGCCGGCCGATCAAGTGGAGCACGAGGTCTTTGGCAGTCACGCCGGCCGGCAGCCGGCCCTCGACCCGGATCTCGAACGACCGCGGCTTGGCCTGGCGGAGCGTCTGGGTGGCCAGCACGTGCTCCACTTCGCTCGTGCCGATCCCGAAGGCCAGGGCCCCGAGGGCTCCGTGGGTGGCGGTGTGGCTGTCGCCGCAGACGATCGTCATGCCCGGCTGGGTGATGCCCAGCTCCGGCCCGATCACATGCACGATCCCCTGGTCGGCATCACCGAGGTCGAACAGCCGCACCCCGAACTCCCGGCAGTTGGCCCGGAGGGTGTCGATCTGCTGCTTCGAGACCGGATCGGCGATCGGCAGCCGGCGGTCGGTGGTGGGGACATTGTGGTCGGGGGTGGCGAAGGTGGCCTCGGGCCGGCGGACGCGGCGGCCGGCGAGCCGGAGCCCCTCGAAGGCCTGCGGGCTGGTCACCTCGTGCACGAGGTGCCGGTCGATGTAGAGCAGCGGCAGTTCACCGGCCGGGGTGCAGACGACGTGGTCGTCCCAGATCTTGTCGAGCAGCGTGCGGGGGGCGGGCATGGGAGGGAAGAGGAGGCGGGCTGGAAAGACTGAAATCCATCGGAGAATACCAGAAACCGGCAAGACCCGACAGCCGGGGACAGTCCCCGCTTCGGGGACTGTCCCCCTTCGGTATACCCCGAAGCCAAGCCTTCCGTGGGTCGGGGTTGCCCGTGCCATCTCGTCGGACGCTCCCCCGGGGACTGTCCCCGCCGCGGGGACTGTCCCCCTTCGGCATCTGCCTGCGCCTCGGTTTCCAACGCCGTCGAGATGGTCAGGAAAGGGGACAGTCCCCGAAGCGGGGACAGTCCCCTCACGGCCGCCCGGAGGTGCGGCCGCGTGCGTCAGCCGGCGCGTTTCATGATCGGGCGGGCGGCCAGTTCGTCGAGCCGGGCCCGGGAGAGCACCGTCCAGGCGGCGCCGCGGCTTGGTTCGACGAGGATCGTCGTGTCGGCGGTCACCATCCGCTGGATGAACAGCCACGACCGCTCCAGGTAGCGGGGGTCGGTGTCGGCCGAGACAACCACCAGATCGAACTGGCCGAGCTGGTTACAGAGCCGGGCCAGCGAGGCATCGGCGTTGCCGGGCACGAGCTGGACCCGGGCCAGGGCGTGCAGCCCCCGGTGGGCCTGCTTGAGCGACACGCCCGGCGGGTCGCCCACATCGCGGCCCTCGAACCGGTCGAGGCCCACGTAACGCACGTCGCCGCCGGCCGCCCGGGCCGCCGCCCGCAGCATTCGCTCGGTCCGCACCAGGGTGCCGAGACCGATCTCGAGAATCCGGCGCGGGGCGGAGCGGAGCACGTGACGGTAGACGACCCGCTCGGCGGCCGGCCCTGACAGCCGCGTCAACCACACGCTTCCGAACCAGCCGAGTTGCTTCGCCATCGCCATCGCCACCCCCCGCGAGGGCCGCGGCCCCTTGCCTCGGGCCGTCTGCCGCCACCGCCGAGTTCCATCGGCCCTGGGGGCCGACAGCCTCTAGCCGACCGGCGGTGGCCCGCAGGTCTTGCCGAATCGCGATGAGCGGCGCGGCCGGACCTGGGGTGAAACTCTGGGACGACCGCAGGCCGGCTGTGGCCCGCTACTCAGCGGCCTGAATCTGCCGGACGGCGGCGGCCGCCGCCGCCCGAACGGTCCGGGAGGGGTCTTCCTCGGCAAGCATCTCGAGCATCGGCAGGGCCGACGCGGCCGGCGGCCCGATCTCACCGAGGGCCACCGCGGCCTCCAGCCGGGTCAGATCCCGCTCCAGCTGCAGGGCCCGCCGCAGCTTGGGAATGGC
>CAYRNG010000362.1:0-1821 GCA_964425395.1 uncultured Candidatus Kuenenia sp.
ACCGTCACGTGCGACTCGTCCACGAAGAACAGGAAGTCGTCGGGGAAGTAGTTGAACAGCGTCGTCGGCGTGCTGCCGGGGGCCCGGCCGGAGAGGGGCCGGGAGTAGTTCTCGATCCCCGGGCAGAAGCCCGCCTCGAGGAGCATCTCGATGTCGAACCGGGTCCGGGCATTGAGCCGCTGCGCCTCGAGGAGCTTGCCCTGGCTCTTGAGCTCCTCGAGCCGGCTCTCGAGCTCATCCCGGATTGAGCCCACCGCTGCCTTGATCCGGTCTTCGGGCATCACGAAGTGGCGGGCTGGGTAGAAATACATCTCGTCCTTGCGGGCGGCCACCTCGCCGCTGGTGGGATGGATCACCGCCAGCGACTCGAGCTGGTCGCCCCAGAACTCGACCCGCACCGCCAGCTCGTCGTAGGGGGGCCAGATGTCGATCGAGTCGCCGCGGACCCGAAACCGGCCCCGCTCCAGGGCCATGTCGCCCCGCTCGTAGTGGATCGCCACCAGCTTCTCGAGCAGCTCGTCGCGGGAGATCGTCATCCCCGTGGCCAGCCGGGCCACCATCGCCCGGTAATCGTCGGGCGAGCCCAGGCCGTAGATGCACGACACGCTGGCCACCACGATCACGTCGCGGCGGCTCACCAGGGCGCTGGTGGCCGCCAGCCGGAGCCGGTCGATCTCCTTGTTGATCGCGGCATCCTTCTCGATGTAGATGTCCCGCTGGGGGATGTAGGCCTCGGGCTGGTAGTAGTCGTAGTAGCTGACGAAGTAGTGGACGGCGTTGTGGGGGAAGAAATCGCGAAACTCGGCATACAGCTGGGCGGCGAGCGTCTTGTTGTGGGAGAGCACGAGCGTGGGCCGGCCGACGCGGGCGATCACGTTGGCCATCGTGAAGGTCTTGCCGGAGCCGGTCACGCCCATCAGCACCTGCGAAGCCCGCCCCTCGGCCACGCCCCGCGTGAGGGCGTCGATCGCGGCGGGCTGGGCGCCGGCCGGCTCGTAGGGAGCCACCAGCTCGAACACGCCCGGCTGAAGAACGGCGGCGGTGCTCATGGGGCCTCCAGCCGCGGCCGGATGGGCCGCAGAAACGGTCGCAGGCCCTCGAGCGTGACCGGCCCGATGCCGGGCACGGCGAGCAGGTCGTCGTGGCTCGTGAACGGGCCGTGGGTGCGGCGATGCTCGACGATCCGCCCGGCGGTGGCGGCGCCGAGGCCGGGCAGCTGGGCCAGCTCGCCCGCCCCGGCCGCATTGATGTTGACGGTGAACGCGCCGGCCGCGGCAGGCGCCGCAGCATGGTGCACGAGCCCGCCCCAGAGGCCACCGGCCGCCAGATACCAGCCGCCGAGCGCCGCCAGGCCGAGGGCCACGAGCCCGGCGACCAGCGGCTGGCTGCGGGCCGGCAGGAGCGGCGCGGCGGGCTCGGGGGACGACATGGCGGCCGGGGGAAATGCTGGGCGGGGCGAGCAGACTCTGCTTAGGATACGCCTCCCGAGCGGCGGCGTCGCCCTCGCTCTCCCGCCCCGCCGGGGCGGGCCGTTTGGCCCGGTGCCGGTGGCCGTCCGTCCTTTGCCCTTCCCGCATGACCGCCCCCGCCTCCGCCCCGTCCGACGTCGCCACCGGCCCCGGCTTTCGCCAGCTCGGCTGGGATGACCACCTCTCCGGCCACGTGGCCGCCCTGGCCGCCGGCTGGCTGATCGAAGACCTCGGCCACGAGTGCGACTGGACGAGCGTCGGCCTCGTGGCGGCCGACGCCACGAGCAGCCTGGCGGTGGTGACCCGCCGGCCGGGCGTGATCGCGGGCCTCGCGGCCGCCGCGGTGGTGGCC
>CAYRNG010000363.1:0-9408 GCA_964425395.1 uncultured Candidatus Kuenenia sp.
AACCGAAGCGCAGGCAGGATGCCGAAGCGAGGTTTCCATCGAGCGAGCTGAAGGCAGGATGCCGGAAGCGAGCGTCCGGCGAGATGGCACGGGCAGCCCCGACCCACGGAAGACACTGCCTCAACTGGCCGGCGAGATACTCCGTCACGGCGTGACGGACCTACGAGCGTGACGGACCTACTGGCCGGCGGGCCGCCAAGCCTTGGGCGTCAGATGTTCTTGAGCGGCCGCTTCGGCTTCGGGGGGGCGAGATTTCGCCGCATGTCGTCGCCCTGATTGGGGTTGCCATTGCCGTCGCCCATCCGGGGAGCATTCACGCCCGTGTAGGTTTCCGTCCAGGTGTAGCCCAGCGGAGTCTTGAGCTCCTCGGCGGCCATCTGGGCCCAGGGGGTGCCCGGATGGTCGTTCACCACCCGCTGGAGTCGCTCCGTAGCCTGTTTCGCCAGCCGCTCGGTCTGCGAGCCCACCTTGGAGACATCGTCGCTCGGCTTGAGCACCCAGGTGTCGTTCTTCGGGTCCTTGAACCGCATCCCCGTCTTCGCCTGGGCGAGCATGATGTTGTAGGCGTCGGTCCGCACCTTGAGGGCCTCGACCCGCCCCAGGGCCAGGTCGTAGCCCGCCTGCCACCGCTTCTCCTGGATCTTCTCCCGGTCGGGCAGGCCGGCGGCCAGGAGCCCGTAGAGGGCGTCGATCTTGGGCTGGAGCACGGCCGCCTTCTTCTGGGCCTCGCTCAACAGGTTGGCCAGCCGGCCGTCGTCGATCCGGGGAAACTTCATGGTCGGGCCATCCATCGGGTTGAGCTCCGAGGCCTTGGCCGCGTCCACCAGTGCCCGCTTGGCCCGGTTGGCCGCCAGCATCCGCTCGTATTCGACCTGGCTCTGGTAGTCAGGCCGGTACTCCCGCATCACCTTGGGATCGAAGAAGTACCGCAGGCCCGACGCCATCGGGGCCGTCGCCGAGTCGCTGACCCGCCCCTGGGCAGCGCGATTGGGATGGATGGCGAAGTAAATCCCGTTGGTCTCGGCGCAGAGCTTCGCGAGGCTGAACGGACCGAAGCCCGAGTCGATCGGCTCGTCCGGGGCGTTCTTGGGCCGCACTGTCACCACCTCGGGCTCGCGGCTCTCCGGCCCCTGCTCGACCTGGGCCCACTGCTCGTCGTCGGCATACTGGGGGTCGAACTCGACGAACTTCATCTTCACGAATTTCCGTCCGAAGGGGGCCGGCACGCCGACCACGAAGACCCGCATCTGCTGACGGCTGCAATAGGTGGCCACCTGGTCGGCATGCTGCTGGTCGTCACCGGCCTCGTCGGTGAACACCATGATCATCACGTTCCGCTTGGACGGGCTGAGCCGCACCTCGGCCGCCCTCTGGGCGGCGGTGGCCACGGCGGTGAACGTCATCTCCACCCCCGATTCGTCGATCGGAATCGACTTGATCGCCGCCACCACTTTGTCAACGTCTTGGGTCGGCTTGTCGATCACGGGCGTGACTCGCTGGCCGTAGCCGTAGACGAGATTGAGCATCTCGTTGCTGCGGGCCGCCGAACTCGAGTCGAGCTCCTCGAACACCCGGCTCAGCCGAGACGCGATCTCCTTCCGCTGGCCCGCCAGGCTCACCGACTGGTCGAACAGCCAGCAGACCACGGTCGGCCGCTGCTCGAGCGAGGCGATGATCTCGAGCGTCAGCCGATCCACCGCCCCGCCGGCGCCGGTCTCCCCCACGCCGACATCCCCCTTCACAACGAGGCTGTCGTTGAGCTCCTTGCCGGTGGGCATGACATCGAGCACCTCGACGGTGATCTCGGAAACCATCACGTCATCGGCGATGACCGGCACGATCGATTCATCGGCCAGCACGTTGGCGAGCGACTCGGCGAAGTCCTCACTGCTTTTGTCGCTGAGGGCACCGGCATCGGGCTGCTCATCGACCGCCACCACCTCGACCGGCGGAATGAGGAGCACGTCGGGCTCGTCGATCGGGGTCTCGATGACCGTGATCTGCTTGGAGGCCGAGGGCATGACCCCCAGCCCGGCGATCGCCAGACTGAGGAGCACCGCCACGTGAATCGCCAGGCTCACGGCCCAGGCCGGCGTGTCGCCGTCGAGGGGCGTCTCATCCTCGCCCGTGTATTCCTGCCACCAACGGCGTGCCTGTTCCAACATGGCCAAATGCCTCTTCGGAGGGGTGCTCCGGCGACGCGAGCCGCCGGCAGCAGAATCCAGGGGCCAACCCTGCGGACGCCCGTGTACGGTACCGCCCCGGGGCGGGCTGCCGCCACCGCTGGCAGCATGGAAATGTTCGCCGCAGAGAGGATAATCTATTCCTGTCCCGCTCAGGACACGGTTTTTGTCTTTGCTCCGGGGTTTCCGCCCCTGCTCCCCGAGGTCGGCCATGCTCAGCTTTGTTCCATCCGCCGCTCCAGCCCCACGGGCTGCCCGCTGCTGCTCGTCCTCGGCCGCCCCTCCACCGGGCCCGGGAAGGGCCCTCGTGCCGCTCCTGGCCGCCTTGATCGCGATCCTGTCTGGAGCCGCGTCGGTGGGCCTCGCCCAGCCGGCGGCCCGCGAGCCAGAACCGCTCCCCGCGGTCAAGGAGCTCACGCTCGAGACTTCCGACGGCATCGGCCTGGCCGTCCAGTATTTCGCCGCTCCGGGCGAGGACAAGCCCGACGCCACGGTGATCCTGGTCCACGACCTGGGGGGCTCGAGCGACGCGGTCGTGCCGCTGGCTGAAACCCTCCAGCAGGCCGGCTACGCGGTGCTGGTCCCCGATCTCCGGGGCCACGGCGAGAGCAGCATCCCCGCCTACGCGAAGGCGGCCGCCGCAGGCGAGCAGTGGAAGCTCCTCAAGCAGCGGGATTTCGAGGCCATGGCCGTGACCGGTGGCGGCCGCGTGCGGGGCCAGGGAGACATCCGGGGCGACATCGAAACAGTTCGCAACTGGATCAAGCAGCAGGCTGGGGCGGGAAAGCTCGACCTCGACAGGATCGTCGTGGTCGGCTCGGGCGTGGGGGCGGCGGTGGCCGCCACCTGGACGGTCGCGGATGCTACCTGGCCACCGCTGGCCAGCGGCCCCCAGGGGGGGCAGGTCAAGGGCCTGGTCCTCGTCGATCCCGCCTTTGCCACCAAGGGCTTCTCGATCGGCCCGGCTCTTGCCAAGGAACCGCTCCGCACGATGGTGCCGGTGCTGATCCTGGCCGGCAGCGGCAGCCGCGACGCCGGCAAGGTCTTCGATCAACTCAAGCGGCAACGGCCGACCGCCTGGTTTGACAGCCGCAACCCCTCTCCCGCCAAAGACAGCGATGCCTCCCTGCTCTACGTCGAGGTCGCCGCCCGCGACAAGCGGGGCAACCCGCTGGGGGGCGACGCCCTGGCGGCACTCGCCTCGCCCGATCCCAGGCAGCGGACGCCGGCAGCCATGATCGCGGCCTTCGTCAGGGTGTCGATCGCCCGGCCCCGCTGACGCCAGCCCCGAAGAGCCACGACGCGGCCCGCGTTGGCCCGGCCGGCGGCACCGAGTGGTGCGTGGACAGGGCAGGCTCGACGGCCGTTCCATCCCCTCCGCCCAGCGCGACGGCCGGCGGCGGCAGCACCAGGGCCGCCCCGATCGGCAGCACCCCCGGATCGCGGAGCAGGCCCCGATTGGCCTGCCAGATCGACGCGGCAGCCGCCGGGTGGCCGTAGAAGCGGGTGGCGATCGCGGTCAGGTCGTCGCCATCGCGAATGATGTAGAGCCGGGCCGGCTCGGGGCCGACGGCCGGGGCCGGCCGGGCCGGTGGCTGCCGGGTGGT
Source organism: uncultured Candidatus Kuenenia sp. (assembly GCA_964425395.1). GTDB lineage: Bacteria > Planctomycetota > Planctomycetia > Pirellulales > UBA1268 > QWPN01. Next base: position 3,791 of record CAYRNG010000363.1, read on the forward strand.
CCAGCCCACGGCCAGGGGCGGCGCCGCCTGTCCGTCGAGCAAGGGGGGCGGCGGCGTCTCGACGGTGGAGCGGTAGTGGGCCGGCAGGCCCGGCCCGGCCGCCCCAAGCTGCCGCGGCACCGCCGGCAGCGGCTCGGGAGGCGGCGGCGGAGGCACGTGCTCGAGGGCCGCCGGAGCAAACGCCGGAGGGGGCGGCACCGAGGCAGGGCCGGCCTGCGGCTGCCAGCCTGGTGGCGTCTCTTCCTCGAGCCCGCCTCGCATCCAGGCAGGTTCGGGCTCGGCAGCCCTGTTCTGGGCCGCCTGCCAGGCCTGCCACCAGGCGGCCGCCTCCAGGGCCGCCGGCGCGGCGAGCGCCGACCCAGCGGCGATCATCCCCAGGCCGACCACGAGCCGCAGGCTCTTGAGCAGGCTTCCCACGATCACGCTCCTTGGCGGCCAGCCCGCGAACCACTCGCTGGCTGTCGAGCCGCCTGCAAGCATGCCTTCCGGCAAGGCCGCAGGCCGCCAGGGAGCTTCGCCCGGTGGGTTTCCGCAGGCCGCACCATCCCTGCCTCGGGCATCCCTGCTGCCGCCGCTGCGACCGGCAGGGTTTGCCAGACGGCCTGGGGCGACTCAGGCGGGCTGCGGCAGGCCGCCCTGACCGGCGGCGACGGGCAGGCCGCCGAAGCGGTGCTGGAGCCAGAGCACGAGCGGGGCGGCGATGAAGAGTGAACTGAAGGTGCCGACCACGATCCCCACCAGCACCGTGAAGGCGAAGGCGTGGATTCCCGGCCCGCCCAGCACGTACAGGATCAGCACGGCCAGGAAGGCCGTGCCCGAGGTGAGGATCGTCCGGCTGAGGGTCTGATTGAGAGCCCGATCGACCATCTCGGCCGTCAGGAACTTGGCCTTGCCGCGAATCTCCCGGAGCCGGTCGAAAATCACGATCGTGTCGTTGATCGAGAAGCCGACGATCGTCAGCAGGGCCGCAACGACGTCGAGGCTGATCCGAAACTCGTCCACCAGCGCCCAGCCCAGAACGGGGGCCAGGAACCGGCTGGCCGCCAGGCAGGCCAGGGCGATGAGCACATCGTGTGCCAGGGCGATCACGGCCGCCAGGCCGAAGGCCACGTTCTGAAACCGGATCCAGATGTAGAGCACGATCAGGCCCAGGCTGGCGGCCAGCGCATAGGCCGCCGTGACCCGGGTGTTGCCGGCCACCTTGCCGCCGATCGCGTTGGCCGAGAGGTAGAGCGGCGTGCCCGCCACGGTCGCCTCGATCCGCTCGACCAGGCGGCGGGCCGGCTCGACCTCGAGCGAGGTGAGCAGGTCCCACTCGCGGCAGGGCTTGGTGGCCGACTCCGGCTCGGCGGTCAGGAGGTTGAACTCCGCGTCGGAAGCCCCCTCGGCCGCCAGGGCCTTGCGGATCATGGCGGCGAGCGCCGGCTTGGTGATCTTCTCGGGGAAGGTCAGCTGCACCGAGCTGACGAGGCCGCCCGGCTCGCCGTCGGCGGCCGGCGGCTCCGGCTGGCTGGGGCCGACGTCGCCGAACTTGATGCTGGCCGTGGCCAGCCGGCCCGGAAACGCCTCCTGCAGGAGCCGCTCGACCTCGTCCTGGTCCTGGCTCGAGGTGTCGATCTTGAAGCGGCGGTCGGCCGCCTCCTCACCGACGGTGACGGCGCTGACGGTCACCGACTGGAACTTGTCGGCCACCGCCCGCCGGACTTCGGCGATCGGCAGCTCCTGCCCTTCCTTGAACTCCACCTGCACGCTCGTGCCGCCGGTAAAGTCGATGTCGAACATCTCCGCCCCCCGCCGGCCGGCCGCCAGCACCCCGGCCAGGATCAGCCCGGCGGATATGGCCGCCGCCAGTGGGGCCCACTTCACGAACTCGAGGTGCGTCTTGCCCAGCAGCCGGCCCATCGAGAGCCGCCGCAGCCAGCCGGCCCGCTCGGCCAGTTCGAACACCACCCGGGCACAGAACACGGCGGTGAACAGGTTGAGCAGCAAGCCGAGGATCAGCGTGATCGCGAAGCCCTTGAGCTGGTCGGTGCCGATCGCGAACAGCACGATCCCGGTGATCAGGGTGGTGAGGTTGGAGTCGATGATCGTCGAGAAGGCCCGCTGGAAGCCGTTGCGGATCGCCATCCGCACCGCCGCCCCCCGGTCGAGCTCCTCGCGGATCCGCTCGTAGATCAGCACGTTGGCATCGACCGCCATCCCGACCGAGAGCACCAGACCCGCCAGGCCGGCCAGCGTGAAGGCCACCTTGAAGGTGATCATCAGGGCCACCACGAGCACGATGTTCATCAGCACGGCCAGGTCGGCCACGATTCCCGCGAACCGGTAGTAGGCCACCATGAAGGCGAGCACCAGGGCGGTGGCCAGGAGCATCGCCAGGCTGGCCGAGCGGATGGTGTCGTCGCCGAGCTGCGAGCTGATCCGCTGCTCGCTGATCGGCTCACTCTCGAGCGCCGCCGGCAGGCTGCCGGCGTTGAGCACCTCGACCAGGAAATCGACGTCGGCCTGGCTAAAGTTGCCGGTGATCTGGCCGCTGGAGGTGATCTGGCTGCGAATCACCGGGGCCGACTGGAGGACGTCGTCGAGCACGATCCCCAGCCGGCTCTCCAGACCGTTGGCCGGGTCGGGCAGGTTCTGCTTGGTGAGCACGCCAAACTTCCCCGCCCCCCGGGCGTTGAGCAGGAAGCTCACACTGGGGGAGAGCGTGGCGTCGTCGAGGTCGGCGCTCACCCGGCTCAGGTCGTCGCCGGCCACGTTGAACCGGTCGATCATCACGAGCACCTCCAGGCCGTCGGCCCCCGGCCGGGTCACCATCCGCTCGTCGCCCTGCATCCGGGCCGGGTCGAGCCGGGCCCAGCGGGCCACCACCTCGCCGTCCTGCCGGACGGTCGTGCCCCGGGTCGTGCGGGCCTGGGCGATGGCGGCCCGGTGGCGGGGATCGACCGGGTTGGCCAGGATCCGGAACTCGAGCACGCCGGCGCTCGAGATGATTCGCTTGACCTGCTCGACCTCGGCCTGCTCCACCTCCGGGAGGATGACCTCGATCTGGTCGAGGCCGAACTGGCGGACCGTGACCTCCTTCTGGCCACCGGGATTGACGCGGCGGCTGACGGCGGCCACGAGCTTGTCCATCGGTACCTTCGTCTGCTCGGCCGCGATCTCGTAGTCCACGAGCAGGGCTTCGGGCGTGGCCCGGCGGGAGACCTCCGCCACGGTCGCCCGGTCGAAGCTGGCCTCCTTCATGGCGGCCAGGAAGGCTGCGCGGGCCGCGGCGTCGGCCGTCTCCAGCCGCACGGCCAGGCGGCCGTCGCCGGAGCGCTCGACGGTGCCGGCCGCGCCGTCTTGGGCGGCCAGGAGCCGCTCGATCCCCGCGACGGCGTCGTCGATCCGGGCCTGCCGCTGCCGGCCGGCGGCCACTTCGTAGACGAGGATCAGGCCTCCCTTGAGGTCGATGCCCAGCCGCGGCGGCCAGCCCAGCGAGCAGATCGTGGCCCCGGCCGCGAGCGCCACCAGCACTGTGGCCAGGCGGCCCCAGAGATCGGGCATGCGCAGGCTCTTGGTCACGAGCCAGGCGAGCGTGGTCGGCACAACGAGCACCGCCAGGGCGATCAGCCAGCCGGCCCAGGGGGCCTGCCACCAGGGGGCGGCGGCGACCTGGTTGGCGAGGGCCTCTCCGGCGACGGGTTCGGTGACGGCCGTGGCCAGGAGGCCGACGATGCTCGAAAGGTTCATGAGGATCTCTGGCGGAGAACGGAGGGGAACGGGTGTGGGAGCACCCTTGTCAGGAGGAGGATTCGGCCGCCTCGCCGCCGGCAGATACCACCTGGGCAACGCTGGCGAGCGTGACGGTCAGCTTCACGTTGGCCGACTCGTCCACCTTGAGCGAGACGCGGCCGGCCTCGCGATCGACGGATGCGACGGTGCCGCAGATCCCGCCGCTGGTGACGACGCGGTCGTTTTTCTTGAGGTTTACAAGCAGTTGCTGCTGCCGCCGCTGCCGCTCCCGCTCGGGCCGAAACAGGAGCAGGTAGGCCGCCACCCCGATGGCCACCATCGGCAGGAACTGGAAGGCCAGCGGGGGCTGCCCCTCGGCCGCCTGTGCCAGGCAGATCCCCGCCCACGGCTGGAGGCTCGAGCAGATCGGGGCGGGGGGCATGGCACGCGCGGGGCAAACGGTCGGGAGGCCGCTTGGCCCCCGGGAAACCGATGAATGTAGTGGGCCGCGTGGTGGATGGACAAGCCCGGGCCGGCCCCACCGTCAAAAACTGTCTGCCTTCCTAGGCCCGCCAGGCCGCCGCGGTGGCGGCGAAGGTGCCGGCCAGGATGGCCGCCCGGAGCCGGGCCACGAGCCTCTGGTAGAAGGTGAGGTTGTGGATCGAGACCAGGATCGGTCCGAGCATTTCGCCGGCCAGAAACAGGTGCCGGAGGTAGCTGCGGCTGTGCCGGCAGGCCAGGCAGGGGCAGCCCTCCTCGAGCGGCTCCTGCTCGGAGGCGTGGCGGGCATTCTTGAGCTTGACCGGGCCCGAGGCGGTGTAGGCCAGGCCCGTCCGGCCGCAGCGGGTGGGCAGCACGCAGTCAAACATGTCGATCCCGGCGGCCACGGCCATCACGATGTCCTGCGGCTGGCCGACGCCCATCAGGTAGCGAGGCCGGTCGGTCGGCAGCCAGGGCATGGTGGCCAAAAGCGTGGCCTGCATCGCCTCGGGCCCCTCGCCGACCGAAAGCCCGCCCACGGCGTAGCCGGGGAAGTCGAGGGCCACGAGCGCCTCGGCACTCTCCCGCCTGAGGTCGGCCTCGAGGCCGCCCTGCACGATCCCGAACAGGGCCTGGTCGGGCCGGCCGTGGGCCGCCTGGCACCGCTCGGCCCAGCGGACCGACCGCCGCATCGCATCGGCCACGACGCTCCGTTCGTTCGGCAGGGCCACGACGTGGTCGAGCTGCATGGCGATGTCGGCCCCGAGCCGCTCCTGGATCCGGATGGCCGACTCGGGCGTGAGCGCGACGGCCGAGCCGTCGAGGTGGGAGCGAAACCGGGCCCCCTCCTCGGTGACCTTCACCTGCTGGGCCAGGCTGAACACCTGAAAGCCGCCGGAGTCGGTGAGCGTGGGCCCGTGCCAGCCCATGAACCTCGCCAGCCCGCCCCCCTCTTCCACCGTCTCCTCGCCGGGCCGCAGGTGGAGGTGGTAGGTGTTGGCGAGGATCATGCCCGCCCCGGTCTCGGCCACCCGGCCGATATCCACGCCCTTGACGGTCGCCGCGGTGGCCACCGGCATGAACAGGGGCGTGGGCACGCTCCCGTGCGGCGTGGTGAGCACGCCCGCCCGCGCCTGCCCGTCCGTCGCTTGAAGGGTGAACGAAAATCCTGGTTGCATCCCGCCAGCCTAACGTGAAGTTCGTCGCGGTGTGACGGACCTACGAGCGTGACGGTCCTCCGAGCGGGATGCCGAAGGGGGACAGTCCCCGCGGCGGGGACAGTCCCCGGTGGACGAATGCGGGTCAAGGGAGGGGTTGCCCGTGCTATCTCGACGGCGTTGGAAACCGAGCGCAGCCAGGATGGCGGAGCGAGGTTTCCATCGAGCGAGCTGGAGGCAGGATGCCGGAAGCGAGCGTCCGGCGAG
>CAYRNG010000364.1:0-7985 GCA_964425395.1 uncultured Candidatus Kuenenia sp.
GAGCGAGCTGGGATCCCGAAAGGGGGACAGTCCCCGCGGCGGGGACAGTCCCCAAGCGAGCGTCCGGCGAGATGGCACGGGCAACCCCGACCCACGGAAGGGGCAGCGTCAACTGGCCGGCCGGCACGATGTGAAGAGGGAGAGGCTGTGAGGAGGGGGGAGGTTGCCAAACCCCTCCGGCGCGGGCAGACCCGGCCACGTTCCCGCCCCCCAGCGTGCCGATATCCCCTCTCGTTACCGTAGCCTCGACCCCCACGCAGACAGACCGCGATGCCTTCCCCAGGAGTTTCTGCCGCCCGAGATACCGGTATTGCCGGCCGGGCCCGCTGGGGGAAAGGGGTCGTCCTGGCTGCCTGTTTCGGCTCTGGGATTCTGGCCGCCTTCTCGAGCGGCCAGGCCGCCCCGCCGGGACGCTCCCGGCCGGGACCGGTGCGGTTCTTCGAGGGGATGTTCAAGTCGTCGCGGCCGGAGCCGACGCCGGCTTTCATCCCGCTTCCCATACCCCCCGACCAGAGTGAGGTGGACCGGCTCCAGAAACAGGCCGCCCAACGGCAGCGGAGCCAGGCGGCCAGGACCCGGGGCGGCAGCGGCGCCGACAAGCTTCCCTCATGGGAAGAGACGAGCGGGTTTTTCACGGCCGCCCGCGATTCGGCTGGCAAGATCTTCTCCGACGCCCTGGCCCGTGACTACCAGCCGGCCCCCCGGCCTCCCGAGACCGTGACCGTTCGGCCGCGAACGGCCAACCCGGGTGTCGTCCCGCTGGTTGTCACGAGGCTCGAGCCCTCCGGGATGCCCGCCCCGGCCACGCCTCGCTTTGAGCGGCTCCGGAAGTCGATCGACCAGACCCTCGGCATCTATCAGCGGCGGCCCCTCAACACCGCCCAGCACACTCCGTGGGAGGTGATGCACGGTTTGATCGCCTTCGGCATTCCCACCCAGATCAGGGTGGGCGGGCCGGCGGGCGACTTGGTCAGCGCCATCGGCTGGTCGAACAGCGGGGGCGTCTGCCGGGGCCAGACGATGCTCACGGTGACCGGCGACCGGCTCCATGCGCTGAAGGGCTACTACGGTGTCCAGGGACACTCCGCCCAATACCTCGCCATCTTGGCCCAGTGCCGGGTGGCGGCCACGTCGCCGATGGTCGTGCGAGGCAAGCGGTTCACGGTCAACGACCTGATCGAGGAGGAGAAGCTCGCCTGCAAGTCCGGCACCGAGCTCACCTTCTCGCTGATCGCCCTGGCCCACTACCTGCCCACGGATGCCACCTGGCAGAACCGGGAGGGGGAGACCTGGTCGCTCGAGCGGCTGGTGGAGGAGGAGATCGTGCAGCCGATCCGCGGGGCGGCCTGCGGCGGCACGCACCGCCTCTTTGGCCTGTCCTACGGATGCCAGCGGCGGCTACGGGCCACCGGAGAGCTTGACGGGGCCTATCTCAGGGCCGACCGCTATGTCCGCGATTTCCAGAACTTCACGGTCACCAAGCTCCAGAACCGCGACGGCTCCTTCAGCACCGAGTGGTTCAAGTATCCGGCCGATCGCGAGGACGACGTCGATCGCAAGATCCAGACCACCGGCCACATCCTGGAATGGCTGGTGGGCTCGCTCGATCAGGAGCAGCTCTACGACCCCCGGGTCGTGGCGGCAGCCGAGTTTCTCTGCCGGTCGCTCTCCCGGGAGCCGTCCCGGGAGTGGAAGATCGGCCCCCTCGGCCACGCCTTGCATTCGCTCAACATGTATCAGGAGCGGGCCTGGGGCGTGGTGCTCCCCGGCGGGATCGCGGCCTTCCACGGGCCGATGAAGGCGAGCCAGTCAGCGACACTCGTGGCCGAGGAACCGGCCGCCGCTGGCCCGACCCTGCGGCGGTAGCCACGGCCGGAACGGTCGGCCGGCGGCAGCCACCTTGAACGGTTTCCGGGGCCGTCGTACGCTTCGCTCTGCGGGTCCGTCGGCAACATTCAGCCGAACCTCGATCCCGGCCGGTGCCGGAAGTCCGGCCCGCGTGGAGCGGATCGATGCCCCCAGCCGACGTCACCCCGCAGCTCGAACAGATTCTCGACACGGCCGCCCGGCTCTATGAGCTGACCGACGCGGAGGCGATCCTGATCCTGGTCGAGGAGCAGCTCGACTGGGCCCAAGTCCGGCAGCTGACCGGCACCGTGCCGCTTTTGGTCGCGGCCGACGAGGAGGCCGACCTGGCCGGTGCCGCCGAGCACCAGCTGCGGGCGGTGGTGCTCGACATCGCCGACCTCCCGGTCCACGAGCGGCTTGCGCAGGCGCTCCTGGAGAGCGTGGCGGCCGACCTCCTCCTGCCCGAGGCCCAGGTGGTGGCGGTCTACAGCGGCTTCGAGGCGGGCACGATCGACTCGGTCAGCCTGCTGCGGCTGGCGGAGCACCTCGGCCAGCTCACCGCCCGCGACCTCCGCAACCTCGAGACCAAGGTTCCCCTCGAGACGCTCAAGCTGGTGGTGGACCTGGCCGTCGAGATCGGCCGCGAGGGGCGGGAGGGCAAGCCGGTCGGGACCCTGTTCATCGTGGGCGACACCCGCAAGGTGATGCAGACCAGCCACGCGGCCGGCTTCGACCCGGTTCGGGGCTACGGCCGCGGCGAGCGGCGGCTCTCCGACCCGCGGGTCCGCGAGGGGATCAAGGAGATCGCCCAGCTCGACGGCGCCTTCGTGGTCGGCCCCGACGGCACCGTCGAGGCCGCCGCCCGCTACATCGACGCCTCGGCGGAGAACGTCTCGGTGGCCAAGGGGCTCGGGGCCCGGCACTGGGCCGCCGCCGCCATCACCCGCCGCACCAAGAGCGTGGCCGTGGCGGTCAGCGAGACCAGCGGCACGGTGCGGATCTTCCACAACGGCGAGGTCGTGCTCCGGATCGAGCCCTTCCGCCGGGCGATGAAGTGGAAAGACTTCGAGTACGAGCCGCCCGCCGCGGACTGACTTTACGCCCGGCGGCAATGGAAGGGCGTCGCTGGCTGGCCGGCGGGATAATACAGGCTCTGCCTACCCGCAGGGTCATTCCGCCGACGTAGCCGCGGGTTTTTAACCCGCCGGACAGCGCGAAGCCGCCAACCGAAACCGGCGGCACCGGAACCGCGTCGCCGACTGGCCGGCGGGATGGAATCCCGCCGCTACGTGCGGGTCGCGGGAGGGGTTGCCCGTGCTCTCTCGACGGCGTTGGAAACCGTCCGGAGGCAGGATGCCGAAGGGGGACAGTCCCCGCGGCGGGGACAGTCCCCGGGGAGCGTGCCGATGCGAGCCACCCCCCGAAGGCCGGCTGCGGCTGGTAGGCTCTGCGGCTCTGCCCCGAAGGCCACAGCCCGCGTGACCACCTCTTCCGAGCCTGGCGTGCCCGACCTCTCCGGCAAGACGGTGCTGGCGATCGATCTCCTGTCGCGGGCCTACCAGCTCTTTCACGCGCTGCCCGAGATGACGGCCCCCGACGGCCGGCCGGTGTCGGTCGTGTTCGGGCTCACCCGCGACCTGCTCGACATCGTCGAGAAGCAGAAGCCCGACTACCTGTTCTGCGGGATGGACGCGGCCGGGCCGACGTTTCGCCACGAGCGGTTCGAGGCCTACAAGGCCAACCGGGCCGAGATGCCGGCCGACCTCGTGCCCCAGATCCCGCTGGCCCGCCGGCTCCTCGAGGTGATGGAGATTCCCTGCCTGGAGATGCCGGGCTTCGAGGCCGACGACATCCTGGCCACGCTGGCCACGCGGGTGGCGGCCGCCGGGGGCAGCTGCACGATCGCGACGAGCGACAAGGACGCCCGCCAATTGATCGGCGACCGGGTGCGGCTCTTGAACCTGCGGAACAATGCCTTCCTGGGGGCCGATGAGCTGGCGGCCGACTGGGGCATCCGGCCCGACCAGGTGGTCGATTTCCTGGCCCTCGTCGGCGATGCGGTCGACAACGTGCCCGGGGTGCCGGGGATCGGTCCCAAGATCGCCGGCGAGTTGTTGCAGCGGTTCGGCACGCTCGACGGCGTGCTGGCCAACGTGGCCGAGGTCTCCGGGGCCAAGCGGAAGGAAAACCTGGCGGCCCATGCCGACACCGCCCGCGCGGGACGGGAGCTGATCCGCCTGGAAACCGACGTGCCGATCGAAATCCCCTGGGAGTCCGGCCAGCGGCGGCAGCCCGACCCCGAGGCCTTGGCGGCCTTCCTCCGGGAGCAGGGCTTTCGCAGCCTGCTGGGCCGGGTGAAGGCCGGAGCGGGGGCGGCCGCGGGGGCCAGGCAGCCCGCCGGCCGGGCCGGCACCCTCTTCGATCTCGACGACGAGCCGGCGGCCGAGCCGGCTCCGGCGGCCCTCGCCATCAGCACGCCGACGACCGCCGCCGAGGCCCGGGCCCTGCTCGAAAGGCTCCGGGCCGAGCCGGCGGTCGTGGTCTCCGTGTCGCTGCCGGCCGGGGCCACGCCCCTCTCGAAGCCGCTCGGCGTGGCGCTGGCGGCCGGAGACGTGGCGGTCTGGTTTGCCGGCGAGCGGCTGGCGGACTGGCCATCCCTACGGGAGCTGCTCGCCGACGAGAAAGTGGCCAAGCAGGGCCACGATCTCAAGCGGCAAGATGTCGCCCTCCGAGCGGCCGGCAGCGAGCTGGGCGGCGGCTCCTTCGACACGCTCCTGGCGGCCTACCTGCTCGAAGCGGGGGAGCGGAATCTTGGCCTCGCCGAGACCTGCCGCCGTCACGGGCTGGGGAGGTTCGTGCCGGCCGAGCCGGCGGCCGCGGCAGCCCTGGAAGAGCCGCGGGACGCGGTGGCCGCGGCTGGCCACCTGGCGGCGGTGGCGGCCCTCTCGCGAGTGTTGCCCGAGCCGCTCGAAGCGGCCGGCCTCGGCAGCCTGTTTCGCGACCTCGAGATGCCGCTGGCCCGGCTCCTGGCCGACATGGAGTGCCGCGGGGTGCGGGTCGATACCGACCGGCTGGCGAGCCTGTCGGCCGAATATGCCGCCCGGCTGGCCACGCTCGAGGCGGAGATCCACGCCCTGGCCGGCCGGCCGTTCTCGATCGCCTCGCCGATCCAGCTCCGGGCGGTGCTCTTCGACGAGCTCGGCCTGCCGGTCGTCAAGCGGACCAAGACGGGCCCGAGCACCGATGCCGAGGTGCTCGAAGAGCTCGCGCCGCGGCATCCCTTGCCCGCCAAGCTCCTCGAGCACCGCCGCTATGCCAAGCTCAAGAGCACCTACGTCGATGCCCTGCCGGCGCTCGTCGATCCCGGCACCGGCCGGATCCACACGACCTTCAATCAGACGGTGACCGCCACCGGTCGGCTCAGCTCGAGCGACCCCAACCTTCAGAACATCCCGATCCGCACGGCCGAAGGGCAGCAGATCCGGGCCGCCTTCATTCCCGGCCGGCCCGACTGGCGGTTCGTGGCGGCCGACTATTCCCAGATCGAGCTCCGGGTGCTGGCCCACCTCTCGGGCGACGTGGCCATGAAGGAGGCCTTCGCCTCCGGGGCCGACATCCACGTCCGCACGGCCGCCGCCGTGCATGGCGTGCCGCCCGGCGAGGTCAGCGAGGCGATGCGGCGGACGGCCAAGGCGGTGAACTTCGGGATTCTCTACGGCCAGAGCGGCTTCGGCCTGGCCAAGAGCCTGGGGATTTCGCAGGCCGAGGCGACCGCCTTCATCGCCGCCTACCTGGCCAGCTTCGCCGGGGCCGCCGCCTACATGGACGAGGTGCTCGACGGCTGCCGCCGCGACGGCCACGTGACCACGATCCTCGGCCGCCGCCGCGGGATCACGGGCGTCCGCGGGCGGGCGGCCCGCCGCAATGCGGCCGGGGTGCCGGCCCTCACCCTGCCCGAGCGGACGGCCGTCAACACGGTGGTCCAGGGCTCGGCGGCCGATCTCATCAAGCTGGCGATGCTGGCGGTGGACCGGCGGCTGCGGGCCGACGGGCTGGCTGGGGCGATCGTGCTCCAGATCCACGACGAGCTGGTGATCGAGGCGCCGGCCGACGAGGTCGAGCGGGTGGCGGCGATCGCGGTCGAGGAGATGCGGGGGGCGATGCGGCTCGACGTGCCGCTGGAGGTGTCGGTGAGCTGGGGCGCCACCTGGGCGGAGTGCGAATGATGATTGTGATCGGGCTCGTGGGACGGATCGGGGCCGGGAAATCCACGGTGGCGCGGGCCTTCGCCGCCTGCGGGGCGGAGGTCATCGATGCCGACAAAATAGCCCACGAGGTGCTCTCCGAGCCCGCCGTGGTCGAGGCCATCGCCGGGCGGTTCGGGGCCGGGGCGATCGACGAGGATGGCCGGGTGCGGCGGCCGGTACTGGCCGCGGCAGTCTTCGGGGCGACTCCCGAGCACGAGCGGGCGCTTGCGGACCTGGAGCGGATCGTCCATCCGCGGGTGCGGCAGAGGATCGAGGCCCGGCTGGCGGAGCTGGCCGCGGAGCCGGTGAGCGGGCCCCGGCTGGTGGTCCTCGACGTGCCCCTGCTCGTACAGACGGGCTGGGACAGGCGGTGCGACCGGCTCGTGCTGGTCGAATGCCCCGAGCCCGAGCGGCAGCGGCGGCTGGCCGAGCGGGGCTGGCCGGCCGAGCAGCGGGCCGCCCGAGAGCGGGCCTGGGAGCGGGGCTGGCAGAGTCCGCCGGCCGCGAAAACAGCGGTCGTGGATGCCGCGGGTGATTCCGCGTATACTCATAATCAAGTTGAGCGGATCTGGCAGGAGCTGACACGGGAATAGTCCCGCAGCTCTCGGCAGCCGCCGATTCCCGCCTGGGGTTCTCGTTTCAGACGCTTCTTTCGACGCCGGCCGCGAGTCGCTGCCGGTGCCGAAGGTCGTGTGGCGATCGCCTCTTCCTCTTTTCCTCAACCGCCCTTTCCTTCCTTCAGCGTTCCGGGGCGGCCCTGCCGTCCCGTCCCCAAGGTGTGCCATGAGCGAGCCTGCAATTCCCGATCACGCCCCCGCCGCTATTGACCGCCCGGCCAGCCCCGCCCGCGACCGCGAGCCGCTCAGCATCGCCGAAGAGATCGCCGAGGAGGTCAAGGACGGCCTCGACGTCACCAGCCACTACGAGGCGCTCAAGAAGGGGGATCCCTCGATCGCCAGCCTCCAGCAACTCTCGATGCAAGAGCTCGTCGAACTGGCCCGCCAGGAGCAGATCGGCGACGTGACCGGCGCCAAGAAGCAGGACATCGTGTTCCGGATCCTCAAGGAACGGATCAAGCTCAACGGGCTGATGTTCGGGGAGGGAACGCTCGAGATCCTGCCCGACGGCTTCGGCTTCCTCCGCAGCCCCGACTTCCACTACCTCTCCTGCCCCGACGACATCTACGTCTCCCCCAGCCAGATTCGCCGGTTCGGGCTCCGCAACGGGATGAGCGTGGCCGGGCAGATCCGGCCTCCCAAGGAGAGCGAGCGCTACTTCGCGCTCCTCCGGGTCGAGGCGATCAACGGCGAGGATCCGGGCAAGCTCACCACCCGGGTGTTCTTCGACGAGCTCACCCCGCTCCACCCCGACGAGCGGATCCAGCTGGAGACGACCGCCGAGGAGATCTCGACGCGGGTGGTGGACCTGGCGGTGCCGATCGGGTTCGGCCAGCGGGGGCTGATCGTCAGCCCGCCCCGGGCCGGCAAGACGATCCTCCTCCAGAAGATGGCCAAGGCGGTGCTCGCCAACTACCCCGACGCCTACGTGTTCATGCTCCTGATCGACGAGCGGCCCGAGGAGGTCACCGACATGGAGCGGCAGGTGAAGGGGCCCTCCTGCGAGGTGATCAGCTCCACCTTCGATGAAAACTCGAGCCGCCACGTGCAGGTCGCCGACATGGTGCTCGAGAAGGCCAAGCGGCTCGTCGAGTACGGCCGCGACGTGGTGATCTTCCTGGATTCGATCACCCGCCTGGCCCGGGCCTGGAACTCGGAGGTGCCCAACTCCGGCAAGATCCTCTCCGGCGGCGTCGATTCCAACGCCCTCCAGCGGCCCAAGCGGTTCTTCGGCAGCGCCCGCAAGGTGGAGCAGGGGGGCTCGCTGACGATC